>NZ_JAXXBR010000064.1:0-71792 GCF_037242085.1 Alitiscatomonas sp.
ACCGCCTCGTTATGACCACTTCGATATCTCTCCAAAGCGCTCTCTCAAACGTGCTTTTACATTCTATACGATACTTGCGTTTTTGTCAAGCGCTTTTCAAAACTTTTTTTACTTTTTTTTACATCTTTTTCAGATCATCCAAAAAAGCTACTGCCACAGTCATATCCTCCGGTGTTGTCACCTTGATATTCCGGTAGTCTCCCATGACCAGTTTCACCTTCTCATTGGTCGTGCGCTCTACCACCATGGCATCGTCGGTGATCCCCTTCTGGAGAGCCGGATCTGCCATAAGACTGTCATAGGCCCCCTTCACCAGACCGTACCGGAACGCCTGGGGCGTCTGGATCTGCCATAACAGGCTCCGGTCCAGGGTCGTTTCTGCAAACTGATCCCCGTCGGCGACCTTCACCGTATCCTTCACCGGAACGGCTGCCACGCAGGCCCCGTACTCCCGGGCCGCCTCTATGGTCCTCCGGATCACCTCTTCCGAGATCAGGGGCCTGGCTCCGTCATGGATCAGGACCAGATCTGGTCTCTGATCCTGTCCGTCCAGGGCGGACAATCCCCGGCAAACAGAATGATACCGTTCTGCGCCTCCGGCTACCACTGCCCTGACTTTTTTAAATCCATACCGGTCCACAATATGTTCCCGTACCCAGTCTGTTTCCTCTTTTCCGGTTACCAGGATCACCTCATCCACCGGACTTTTTTCAAAGGCCTCCAGGGAATACCAGATCACAGGCTTCCCCTTCAGAAGAAGGTACTGCTTCGCCACGCCGGACTGCATCCGCTTCCCCTGGCCAGCCGCCAGGACCACAGCCGCAGTCCGCTCTCCCTTTTCTCCCGTCATAGTTTCTCCCTTCAGGCAGCGCCTACCGCTCTCCCAGCTTTAAATTGGGGACCGCATTGAGATCCCACCCGGCTCTGGCGCCATTGATATATTCATAATAACCGGCAGCGCCGATCATTGCCGCATTATCTGTACAAAAGATCGGGGATGGGTAATAAAACCGGATCCCCTCTTTTTCACAGGCTGCCTTCATTCCTGCCCTCAGGGCAGAATTAGAGGCCACTCCGCCGGCAATGGCCAGCTTATCATAGCCGTATTCCTTCGACGCCGCCACAGCCCGGGACACCAGCACATCCACCACCGCATTCTGGAACGAGGCAGCCAGATCCGGCACGCAGATCTCCTCTCCCTTCATCTGGGCCTGGTTGATGTAGTTCAAGACAGCGGATTTCATGCCGCTGAAGCTGAAGTCATAGGCAGATCCACCAACCTTTGCCCTGGGGAATTCCATGGCATGGGGATTTCCTTCCTTTGCCGCCTTGTCCACCTTAGGACCGCCGGGATATCCCAGTCCCACGGCGCGGGCCACCTTATCAAAGGCCTCTCCCGCCGCATCGTCCATGGTGCGGCCAATGATCTCAAATTCCCCGTAATCCTTCACGATCACCAGATGGGTGTGTCCGCCGGAGACGATCAGACACACAAAGGGAGGCTCCAGATCCGGATGCTCGATAAAATTGGCCGAAACGTGGCCTTCGATATGGTGGACGCCCACCAGAGGCTTTTTCGCCGCGTAGGCGATGGCCTTGGCCTCTGCCACTCCCACCAGAAGAGCGCCCACAAGACCGGGGCCATAGGTCACAGCAATGGCCGTCATCTCCTCCAGGGTCATGGACGCCTCCTTTAAGGCCTCCCGGATCACCTGGTTGATCTTTTCAATATGCTTTCTGGATGCGATCTCCGGCACCACGCCTCCGTACAGGGTATGGAGGGCGATCTGGGAGGAGATCACATTGGACAGGACTTCCCTGCCGTTCTTCACCACAGCCGCCGCCGTCTCATCGCAGGAGCTCTCTATGGCAAGAATATATACATCTTCATCCGTTTTACGTATCTTCATGATTGTTTCAAAACCTCTTTCCGGCTTTACTCTTCGTCAAAGCCCAGTTCCATGGACCAGCCGTCCCGGGCTGTTTTGATCCTTGGGAAGATCTCCCGGATCTCCTCCAGATAGTCCTCCGGCCTGATCAGGGACGGGCTGTAATGGGTCAGCCACATCTCCCTGGGCGCAGCCTCCCGGCCCAGCCTTGCCGCCTCCTGGAACGTCATATGCTTATATTCCCTGGCCTTAGCCGCCTTCTCCTTTTCTCCGTACATGCCCTCGCAGATAAACAGATCGTTGTCCTTTGCGTATTCCGCGATCACCGGCACCGGCCTGGTATCCGTGGAATATGTAACGGAAAGGCCCCTCCTGGTCTCTCCCAGGACCATATCCGGCGTCAAAATCCGCCCTTCATGCTCCAGGGTCTCCCCCTTCTGGAGCCGGCTCCACATCTTCTGGGGGATCCCCTGTGCCTTTGCCCGTTCCACATCAAAACGGCCCTTTCTGGGAATGGAGATCCTGTATCCGTAGCAGGCCACATTGTGGTTCACCTTAAAGGCATCGATCACAAAGGGGCCTGCCTGGAACTGCTCCCTGGGCTCCGACAGCTCCCGGAACACCAAAGGGAACGGAAGCTCCGGCGCAATGGTCCTTAAGGCTCCCACGACCCGCTCCAGGCCTCTGGGGCCGGCCAGAAGCACCGGCTCCACCCGCTCGGCATTTCCCATGGTCAGAAGGAATCCCGGCAGACCGCTGATATGATCCGCATGATAGTGGGTAAAGCAGATCACGTCCACCGGCTTGGGGCTCCATCCCTTCTCCTTCAGGGCCACCTGTGTCCCCTCGCCGCAGTCGATCAGCAGATTGCTGCCGTCGCAGCGGGCCATCATAGAGGTGAGCCAGCGGTAGGGGAGCGGCTGCATGCCGCCTGTTCCCAGTAAACAGATATCTAACATTCTAAATTCCTCATTTCCTAAACCAGTTTCTTTCAGTCCTTATATGCTCTTACGAATCATATCACAAACCGCCGCAGGGACGCAAGAGAGGGCGCGGTAAAAATATGATTTTACCTGCGCCCTCCTGTACATTCCTGCATATTTTCTAAAGAAGCTCTGTCTGCTCCTCCACGTCCACCGGGATCCGGAACCCGCCCACCAGCTCATCGTAGCACGATTCGCACAGATCGAAATGATGGACCTCTCCGTCTTTTTCTGAAAAATAATCCCACGCGTGGTCGAACGCAGCCGCCCCTTCCCGGACGATCCCATCTTTAACGACGATCTTTTTTCCGCACATATTGCAGATCACTGTCTCCAGCTTCCCTGTTTTCCCGTACTTTCTCATGTAATCCTCACCTTTCCGCTTCCTGTAATCTCCTCCGCGGCCGGCTTACGGCCCGGATACCCCTACATTATAGCGGAAAAAATCCGGAATTTAAGAGGGAGTTCCTGGCAGGGAACGGAGCCACATGATCCAGGCGTCCTCTTTCGGATCCCGATAATATCCCCTGCGCACAGCCTCTCTTTTAAAACCATAGGCTTTATACAGGTTTATAGCCGTTTCATTGCCGGACCGCACCTCCAGGGTCAGATCCCGCGCGCCCTTTTCCCGGGCAGAGCTTACCATCCGGTCCATGAGCCTCCGGGAAAGCCCCTGCCCCCGGAGACCCGGGGCCACGGCGATCCTCATAAGCTCTCCTTCATCTCCCAGGAACCGCAGGTTTATATAACCGCAGACCTCTCCCCGGCTTCCAGTGAGGACCCAGGATTCATCATAGGGACACTGGAGCGTCTCCAGGAGGAGCCTTTCTGTCCATGGATCCGAAAAACTGGCAGTCTCCAGCTGCCGGACTGCCGCCACATCGCTTTCTGTCATGGCACGCACCAGGAAAGGGACGATGTTTTCCATAACTACCGTCCGCCTTCCTTTGCTTCTCTCTCTTCTCTCTCCCGCTCCGCCTGGGATTTTCTCAGATAGTCCGGCCTGTGGTCATCGGAGCTTTCCATTTTCCCTTCCGCAAAATAACGGGCGCCCAGGGCCGCTACGGCGGCGGCTCTCTGGCGGTTCACATGGGCCGGAGCAAAGGAAAACGGAACTGTGAGCCTTTCCCTGATCTGGCCTTTAAAAACAGGCACTCCGTCTCCCAGGAAGATCACCGGCTCTCCCAGGCCGTTTAACACCTCCAGAAGCTCTCCCATGTCCATGGCGTCCTGTTCCCGGAGGATCTCAAATTCTTCCCGGAACCGGTAGACCCCCGTATAGACCTGGTTTCTCCTGGCATCCATGATAGGGCAGATCAGAGCGTCGGCCCCGTACAGGTTGTAGGCTGTGGCGTCCAGGGTCGGCACATGGATCAGCGGCTTATCAAGAGCCAGCCCCAGCCCCTTGGCCGTGGCTGAACCGATCCTTAAGCCCGTAAAGGAACCCGGGCCGCCGGAAACCGCAATGGCGTCCACTGTGGACAGCTCGATCCCCAGAAGCTTTACCATGTCGTCGATCATGGGAAGCAGGGTCTGGGAATGAGTCTTCTTAAAATCGGCGGTAAACTCCGCCATGGTGATATCGTCCTCCACGATGGCCACAGAGGCCACCAGGGACGAGCTTTCGATCCCTAAAATCCGCATTTATGTCTCCTCCACCGTGATCTTTCTGTAATCAAAGCCCTGGGACAGGTCCTTTTCAATGGTCACCTCTGTCACATGGGGCGGAAGGATCTCGCTGATCAGGCTGGACCACTCGATGAGCGTGACCCCGCCTCCATAAAAATAGTCCTCATAGCCCACCTCGTCCATTTCGCTGACATCGCCGATGCGGTATACGTCAAAATGATACAGTGGGAGCCGTCCTCCGTCATACTCCTGGACAATGGTAAAGGTAGGGCTGTTCACCGGCTCTGTGATCCCCAGTCCGCAGGCAAAGCCCTGGGTAAATACTGTCTTTCCCACGCCCAGATCACCGTTTAAGCAGAATACGTCCCCGGCCTTCGCCGCCTCTCCCAGGCGTTTTCCCAGGGCATACGTATCCTCCGGCCCAAAGCTCGTTGCGATCATGGTCTCAGTCCTTTCCGTTTGGATTCCGGCAGATTCTTTTTAAGTATCTCCACCAGCTCCTGCTCCCGTCCCTCAATGGAGCGGTTGGGGATCAGATAGCCGTGGACAGGGCCTGTTTTGATGATGTACATGCTCTTAATGCGGACTACCTTCCATACCTGGTTCCAGAAAAGCTCTCCGGTCATCCCGGCCTTTTCCACGTCGATCTTTTCGTCTCCCAGGGTCAGGTTTAAGGGCGCGGAAAAACCGATGGCCCCGGCCTGCTGCTTCGCCTTCCGGTCCAGCATCAGAGGCTGCACCACCGTAAAGATCAGGGCACAGAATACCAGAAGGATCCTCTGATACACATTGATGGTCTCCCAGTTCCAGGTGACCGCAAGGATCGCCAGGGCGCCCAACGTAAAGATCACGTTGAACGCCCCGGAAAATCCACTGTAAGAATTATACAGGGAAAACTGGAACAGGTCCCTGGCAGTCATTGTTACACTGATTTTCATGTTGCAGGATTCCTTTATACTAACTTTTCTTCTTTAAACGCCTTGAGGATCCGGTCCATGCAGTCCTCCACCACGCTTCTGGGCGTAGCGATATTGATCCGCTCAAAGCCTCTTCCGGCATCGCCGAAGATATAGCCCTCATCCAGAGCCACCCTGGCCTTTTTCTGCATGATCTCCTCTAACTTCTCCGCATCGCCGTCCACATATCCGTTGAAGTCGATCCATGCCAGATACGTTCCCTCCGACGGAACCATATGAGCCTTGGGAAGGTGTTCTTTCAGGAAGGCGTCGATATAGGCAAAGTTGCCGTCCAGATATTCCTTTAACTGCTCCAGCCACTCCTCGCCCTCGTTGTAGGCGGCGATCATGGCAGTGAGGCCCAGGGTTCCTGCGCCGTTCATGGAGAGCTTGCCTCCGATCAGCTCCTTCCAGGCAGCCTGGAGCTCTTTATTATGGATCACGATATTGGACGTCTTCATTCCCGCCAGGTTAAAGGTCTTGCTGGGCGCAGTGCAGACAGCGATCCGGTCAGCGTAATCAGGCGCTACCTTAAGGATCGGATGGAAGGTCATGCCGCAGCGTAAGAGGTCGCAGTGGATCTCGTCGCAGATGATCCATTTATCGTATTTTTTACAGATATCCACGACCTTCCGGATCTCCGCCTCGGTCCATACGCGGCCGGCCGGGTTGTGGGGGCTGCAGAATACCAGTACCTTATTGTTGGGCTCCGCCATCTTTTTATCCAGATCGTCAAAATCGATGGTATAGTTCCCGTCTGCGTAGATCAGCGGGCTGTCCACGATCTGACGGCCATTGCTGTTGGCCTTCATGGTAAATGGATAATAAATGGGACGCTGGATCACCACGCCCTCGCCTTCCTTTGTCAGAAGGTTTAAGAGCACGGCGTAAGCGGATACGATGCCGCCGCAGAAAAACAGGTTCTCCTTCTGCTCTTCCCAGCCGTAGCGTTTTTTATACCAGTTCAGGACTGCGCCCAGGCACTCGTCGGTGTCATACATGGTGTAGCCGAAGATCTTTTTGTCGATCCTCTCATGCAGGGCTTTTAAAATGGGCTCTGCGCAGGCAAAATCCATGTCGGCCACCCATAACGGCAGGGCGTCGTCCGGACAGCCCTTGGGAAGGCTCTCCATCTTTGTTGCGGAAGTTCCGGACCGGTCGATGATCTCATCAAAATTGTACTTCATTTCTGCTTCCTCCATTCCATAATTGTTTATAGCCTTAGGTTATTAAAGCTTCATGCTGAGGGCGATCCGCCGCTTCGCCATATTCACATCCAGGACCTTCACGTCCACGATGTCCCCGATGCTGACGGCATCCAGGGGGTGACGGATGAATTTTTCTGACATTTCAGATATATGTACAAGGCCGTCCTGATGGACGCCGATATCCACAAAGGCTCCAAAATCTGTGATGTTCCGGACCGTTCCCTTCAAGACCATGCCGGGCTTTAAGTCCTTCATATCCAGCACATCGGTCCGCAGGATGGGCCTTGGCATCTCCTCTCTGGGATCCCGGGCCGGCTTCTCCAGCTCAGAAATAATATCGTCCAGGGTGATCTCACCGATCCCCAGTGCCTCTGCCATGGACTTCCGGTCCTTTACCTTTCTCCCTAAACCGGCCATTCCCTTAAAGCCTGCGGGATCCAGCTCCAGGCCCAGACGCTCCAGAAGCTCCCTGGCCGCCCGGTAGCTCTCGGGATGGACCGAGGTGGCGTCCAGAGGATCCGCGCCGCCCGAGATACGCATGAACCCGGCGCACTGCTCAAAAGCCTTGGGCCCCAGCTTCGGAACCTTTAAAAGCTGCTTCCGATCAGTAAAGGCCCCGTTTTCCTCCCGGTAGGCCACAATATTTTTTGCAATGGTCCTGGATATGCCGGAAATGTGCTCCAGCAGGGATACGGACGCAGTATTTAAGTCCACTCCCACCCGGTTTACACAATCCTCCACCACAGAGCCCAGCACCTCATCCAGGCGCTTCTGGTTCAGATCGTGCTGGTACTGGCCGACGCCGATGGACTTGGGGTCGATCTTCACCAGCTCTGCCAGCGGGTCCTGGAGCCTTCTGGCAATGGAAACGGCGCTCCTCTGTCCCACATCAAAGCCGGGAAACTCCTCTGTGGCCAGCTTACTGGCCGAATATACCGACGCCCCTGCCTCGTTTACGATCACATAGCGCACATCCTCGGGGATCTCCTTTAAAAAGTCCGCGATGATCTGCTCCGACTCCCGGGACGCCGTTCCATTTCCCAGAGAGATCAGTGTGACGTGATATTTTCCGATCAGATCCTTTAAGACCTTCTTCGCCTGCTCCACCTTATTCTGGGGCGCCGTCGGATAGATGACCACCGTATCCAGCACCTTTCCGGTGGGATCCACCACCGCCAGCTTGCAGCCGGTACGGAAAGCCGGATCCCAGCCCAGGACCACCTGGCCGCTGATGGGGGGCTCCATAAGAAGCTGGTTCAAAGTCTTTTTAAACACCTGGAACGCTCCGTTTTCTGCCTTTTCTGTGACAGCGTTCCGGATCTCCCGCTCGATGGCCGGAGCCATAAGGCGGCCATAGCTGTCCTTTACCACCTCTTTAAGGACCGGAGACGTCACCGGATCCTTCCCGGTGATCACATGGGCCTCCAGATACTGGAGGATCTTTTCCTCCGGTGCTTCCACCTTCACCGTCAGGATCTTCTCCTTTTCCCCCCGGTTTAAGGCCAGGACACGGTGGCCGGGACAGCTCTTTGCCGGTTCCTCGTGGTGAAAGTATTTTTCGTATACGGACTCCGGATCCTCCTCGCCGCGGACCTCGGAAGCGATCCTTCCCTCGTTCATGGTGATCTCCCGGACCCAGGTGCGGTATCCCGCATCCTCAGCGATCCGCTCGGCCAGGATATCCTTTGCCCCGGCAATGGCCGTCTTTACGGAATCCACGCCCTTTTCCTCTGAAACATAGGGCTTTGCCGCGTCCTCCAGATAGGTTCCTGCGTTCTGGGAGGCGATCCAGTCTGCCAGGGGCTCCAGTCCCCGTTCCCTGGCCATGCTGGCCCGTGTCTTTCTCTTGGGACGGTAGGGCAGGTAAAGGTCGTCCACCGCCACCATGGTCCGGGCTTCCCCGATCTTCTTTTTTAACTCTCCGGTCAGCTTTCCCTGATCGGCAATGGAGGCCATCACCTGGGCCTTCTTTTCCTCCAGTCCCCTGAGATATCGCAGCCGTTCATCCAGGGTCCTTAATACCTCATCGTTTAAGGAGCCGGTGGCCTCCTTCCGGTATCTGGCGATGAACGGGATGGTATTTCCTTCATCTATGAGCTTTACGGCCGCTTCCACCTGTCCGCGGCCCACGTTCAGTTCACTGGTCAGTGATGCAATGATATCCATGTTGTCTCTCCTAATGATCACAGTCTCTGCCTGCTGTTTTTCCCAGACAGGGCTCAAGGACTATTATAATTCAAAGGCAGGAGATGTGCAACTTAAAATATCCGGTCCGGCGCAGGCGGCCGGGACCGGATCCCATATGGACAACAGGAACTGTTCATGATAAAATGGTGACTGACGATCCCGGAAGCTCCTTCCGGGAATATACCACACGGAGGAAATCTTATGTCAGATTATAATAACGGAAACCAGGGACGGTGGACACAGGGGCCGGGCGGCCAGAACCAGTACCCCGGCGGTCCTGGAGCGCCGGATCCCATGAGGCAGGACCAGCCCAGGCCCAGAAACGGCTATGCCACTGTCTCCATGATCTGCGGGATCTTCGGGATCCTCTGCCTCTGCTGCTTTGCCTTTCCCCTGGCCATCATCCTGGGCGTGGGGGCCGTCTGCTTTGCCATCATCTCCAAACGGGGGCAGCCCTTTTACGCCACCGCCATCTTTGGCATCGTCTTAGGTGTCATCGCCGTGGTGTTAGGGATCGGCGAGTTCGTCTACTTTATGGCTCTTTCCAGCCTGGTAAAGGATCCGGCCAATGCGGCTCTGATCAATGAGTTCATGGAACAGCTGGAACAGCAGCTGCAGCAGCAGGGCCAGTCTCTGCCGACGGTGTAGGCCCGGAGAGGCTCCAGGCATCCGGACGGGCTCCTGCTGCCTACCAGCCCGGCAGCTGTTCCAGGATATCGATGCCCTTTGCGGCCAGCAGATAGTTTTTTACAAGAAAATTAACGACAATGATCCCAAGTCCCACATGTACATAAGCATCGCTTAAGTACAGCCGGAACCTGGGATCTTTTGTTTTCCAGTATATGGCATAGGAAACCGCAAAGACCAGGGCCACCAGGGCGCAGTAGGGCACCAGGGGATGGTACAGGAAGCTTAAGACCGGATGGCCGGCCAGCAGGGCCAGAACGGCTCTGGTGCCTCCGCAGCCCGGACAATAAAAGCCTGTAAGCTCATGGAAGAGGCAGGGGATCCTGCCCTCCCTGAGGATCCAGATCAGATGCTCCATTGTCTCTCCTCCTATACCTGGGCCCGGATCGCCCGGCGCAGACCGCCAAGCTGCCCGGCCGCCCGGTCAAACTCCTCGCCGGTCATGGGGCCGGTGAGAATGGCAAACTCATCCAGCCCCGCCAGCTCCAGCCAGCGCACCTTTCCAAACAGCTCCTCTGTCAGCGTTTTCTTTTCTTCCCTGCTGCCCTCAAACCTGGCAAAATATTTCCAGGGAAGCTGACGGACCGGAAGCACCTCCAGCCGCTGCCCGGTCCAGCCCAGGGCCGCCGGACGGTCCTTCAGCTGCACCGCTGCGATCATGTCTCCCACAACAGCGCTGGCAGTGGGAAGCTTTCCGGCTCCGCTGCCGTAATACATGGACTCTCCCAGCATATTGCTGTTTAAAAGGATCCCGTTGAACACGCCGCTGACAGAATACAGGGGATTTCTGGCATTGATGAATACCGGTGCCACCTCCAGGTAATACCTGCCGTCCCTGCATATGCTGGTACCAAACAGCTTAATGGAAGCGCCCAGTCTGGCGGCATAGCTGAAATCCACGTCCGTCAGCTTCGTGATCCCCTCCGTGGGGATCTGCTCATAATCCACCTCCTGGCCGGAGGCCGCCGCTGTCAGGATGGCGATCTTCCGGCAGGTATCGTATCCCTCGATATCCGCCTCCGGATTCCGCTCTGCATATCCCAGCTCCTGGGCCATCTTAAGGGCCTCGTCAAATCCCCAGCCCTCCTCGTACATCTTTGTCAGGATATAGTTGGTGGTACCGTTTAAGATCCCGGAGATCTCCTCCACCACATCTCCCGCCAGGCTCTCGTTGATGGTGCGGATAATGGGGATCCCGCCGCCTACGCTGGCTTCAAAAAGGAAGCTGACCCGCTTTTCTCTGGCAATGGCCAGAAGCTCCGTCCCATGGGCCGCCACCAGGTTTTTATTGGAGGTGACCACATGCTTTCCCGCCTGGAGACAGCATTTCACGTATTCATAGGCTGGAGACGTGCCTCCCATGGTCTCCACCACAAGCCCCGTTTCGGGATCCTCCAGGATCGTCCCGATCTCATGGACCACCAGATCTTCCACCGGGCTGCCGGGCAGGTCCCTCCGGTTCAGGATGTATTTTATCTCTATGGGTTCCCCGGCCTTTTTTCTTACTGTCTCTCTGTTTCTGTCCAATACCTCATAAACGCCGGAACCTACGGTCCCGAATCCCATGATCGCTGCTTTCATCTATCTTTCTACTCCCAGTATCTTGATGTTCTGAATTCCCGTCATATTTTCGATCTCCTCCACCAGCCCGGACATATCGCCGGTATTATCCCGTACCTCCACGCTCAGGGTCACAGTGGCTATGCCATTGACCGGAATGGTCTGATGGATCGTTAGGATATTGGCCCGATAGTCGGAAACCACATGGAGCAGATCCGATAAAAGCCCAGGCTCATCCTCCATCTGGATCACCAGGGTCACCGTCTTCCCCCGGGTATTGTCCGAAAAGGGAGCGATGTCATCTTTATATTTATAAAAAGAGCTGCGGCTTAAGCCCAGGCGCTCTGTGGCCTCCTGGACGGTCATGGACCGGTTCTTATCCAGAAGCTGTTTCGCCTCGGCCACCTTCTGGAGCACCTCCGGCAGAGCCTTGTCCCGCACGACATAATACTTGCTTTTTTCCATGGTATGGTCCTCTTTATCCGATTTTGCTGTTTTTGTGCGTCTGCATGATACATCTGTATGTGCAAGGGGAATATTACCACATTTTTTTTGATCTTGCAAGTGTTTCCCGGATTATAGACAACTCCAATAAAAGGGGGTATACTGGATCTATCATACATTTAAACGGAGGAATATCCATGAAACTTCTGACTGTTGCCCAGCTCCAGACCCGGGTGTATGCCCAAAAAGAAACCAACCTTTCTCTCCTTGACGGTCTGTTCTGCCAGGCAAAGGATGCCGGCGCAGACATGATCTGCCTGCCGGAGATGTTTTCCTGCCCCTATGAAACACCAAATTTCCCCGTCTACGCAGAGCCCGGCGGCGGCCCCTCCTGGCAGACCCTTTCCGGGCTGGCTGAGCGGTACCAGGTCTATCTGTCCGCCGGGTCCGTCCCAGAATCCGACGAAAACGGAAATGTCTATAATACGGCCTATGTCTTCGACCGGGAGGGACGCCAGATCGCAAAGCACCGCAAGGTCCACCTATTCGATATCGACGTAAAGGGCGGACAGCGCTTCAAGGAATCCGATACGCTCACTGCCGGGGATAAGTCTACGGTCTTCGAAACAGAATTCGGCCCCATGGGGCTCTGCATCTGCTATGATTTCCGTTTCCCCGAGCTGGCCAGGCGCATGGTGCTGGACGGGGCACAGGTGATCCTGGTCCCGGCAGCCTTTAATATGACCACAGGCCCGGCCCACTGGGAGATTTTATTCCGTTCCAGGGCTGTGGACAACCAGGTCTTTACCTTCGGCACAGCTCCTGCCAGGGATATGGACGCTTCCTACCACTCCTGGGGCCATTCCATCGCTGTCTCTCCCTGGGGGACTGTTTTAAACCAGATGGAGGCAGAAGAAGGAATGCAGATCACCTCCATCGATCTGGATGAGGTGGAGCAGGTGCGGGAACAGCTTCCCCTTTTGAAGCACCGGATGGCAGATCTGTAACCGTCCGGCCGGAAAGACGCCATCCCGGCCACGCTCCGGGCATATGGCTTCCAGGGCGGGGCAGCGGCCCGGCCTTCCAAAAGAATACCGGCCAGTCTGGAGGGATCTGTCACACCCCCTGGACTGACCGGTTTCTCTATATAAAATGTCATTCCTATAAAAGCCGGATCTCGTCGATCTCCCCGGTTTCCTGGAAGATCTCCCACTGGCCGATGTTGACTCCATGATCTCCGATCTTTTCCAGATATTTGGCGGTCATCAGGGCATCTACACAGCCGTCGGCATCACTTCCGTCCTTTTTCAGTTCCTTTACCAGGTCCTCCTTGATCCGGTTAAAGAAATCGTCAATACCATCGTCGGCATCAATGGCCTCCTGTCCCATGGCCATATTCCGCTCCACAAACGCTCTGGCGGCCTTCCCAATGAGGGTCCTGGTCTCCCGGACCATATCCGGAAAGGCAGACGAATATCTGGAAAGCTCCGGCAGGTCCATGCGGACAAACAGCTCCGCCATATCCGACAGATGATTGCCGATCCGCTCCAGATCCGTCACCACCTTAAGGGCTGCGGAAACTGTACGAAGATCCCTGGCCACCGGCGTCTGCCTGGTAAGCAGGCTCAGGCACTGGGACTCGATGTTCCTCTGCATATCTTCAATGGTCCGGTCATGACGGACGTACCTCCGCATCTGGTCTCCATCCTTTTTTTCCAGAGCCGCAAACAGGCAGTCATAGCCGTCCTGTACCCATTCCGCCATCTGGAGCACATCCTGGCGCAGTTCCTCCAGCTCCTGTTCAAATAATTTTCTTGGTGACATATGCTACCTCCCCATCAGCCAAACCGGCCGGTAATATAATCCTCAGTCCGCTTATCCTTTGGATGCCCGAAGATGTTCATGGTCTCGTCGGCCTCCACCAGCTCTCCCAGAAGGAAGAACGCCGTTTCATCAGACACGCGGGCCGCCTGCTGCATATTGTGGGTGACCACCACCACTGTGTACCGCTTTTTCAGATCGTTCATCAGCTCCTCGATCTTTAAGGTGGAGATGGGATCCAGGGCGGATGTGGGCTCGTCCATTAAAAGCACCTCCGGCTCCACTGCCAGGGCCCTGGCGATGCAGAGCCTCTGCTGCTGGCCTCCGGAAAGCCCCAGGGCCGGGGCCTTCAGCCGGTCCTTTACCTCATCAAAGATGGCCGCCCCCTTCAGGGCATTCTCCACGATCTCGTCCAGGCGGCTCTTATTCTTGATCCCGTGGATCCTGGGCCCATAGGCGATGTTGTCATAAATACTCATTGGGAAGGGATTAGGCTGCTGGAATACCATGCCCACCTTCTTCCTTAAAAGCGTGGTGTCCACGCCGGGATCGTAAATATCCTCTCCGTCCAGGAGCACCTTTCCATCCACCTTCACGCCGTCCACCAGATCGTTCATACGGTTTAAGCATTTTAAAAACGTAGACTTGCCGCAGCCCGAGGGCCCGATCAGGGCCATGACCGTGTTTTCACGGATCTTAATATTGATATCCTTTAAAGCGTGGTTCTCACCATAAAAGAGATTGAGACCGCTTACGCTGATTTTACTATCCTGCATGTTTTCTCCCTTTACTTTCTATTTTCCACATTCAGCCGTCCGGCCAGATACTTGGTCAGCAGGTTCAAAAGCAGTACCAGCGCCAGAAGGACGCAGGCAATGCCGAAGGCCACGTCGTATTTTCCCTTGGCCATCTGTAAATACAGCTCAATGGTCATGGTACCGCCGGATTCAAACAGCTTTCTGAACAGGCCCATGCCTCCCTTGGGAAGGTAATAGCCGCTGCCTGCAGTGAACAGAAGAGCCGCCGACTCTCCCACGATACGGCCAATGGCTAAGATCACTCCCGTCAGGATCCCAGGCATGGCGCTGGGAAGAAGGATGGTCCGGATCATGTACCACTTGGTGGCTCCAATGCCCAGGGCTCCGCTCCTATAACTGTCCGGCACGGTCCGCAGGGCCTCCTGGGTATTCCTGGCGATCAGGGGCAGTACCATAATGGTCAGGGTAAGCGCTCCGGTGAGCATGGAATAGCCGAAGATCTTACCGAAAAACACGTTCCCAAACAGGCCGAAGATAATGGACGGGATCCCCGTCAGAGTCTCAATGGTAAACTGGACCAGGGAAACAAATTTTCCCGGTTTTGCGTATTCATTTAAATAAATGGCTCCTCCTACGCCGATGGGCGTAGCTGCTAAAAGCGTCAGGACCACAATATACAGGGTATTCACAATATTTCCGGCAATACCCATGATCCCCTTGGTGGGGCTCTGCTCCGTCACCAGGAATGACCAGTTCACGGTACGGAATCCCCTCCAGAATACATAGCCGATGATCCCCAGAAGCAGGCCCACGGCCAGAAATGCACACAGATAGATCAGCGCCTCCAGAAGCTGGTCCGAGACACGCCTCTTTTTATTCATGATGCTCGCGTGTTCCATCAGGAGTCCTCCCTGCCTTTTAAAATCTTTGTAAGACTGATGTTAATGAACATAATGAAGACAAACAACACCAGCCCAATGGTAAACAGTACCTGTCTGTGGAGTCCCGCAGCATATCCCATCTCCGCAACAATGGCCGTGGTCAGGAAGCGGACGGAATTGAACGGAAGCGGCATGTTCACGGAGCTTCCCGATACCAGGGTAATGGCCATGGCCTCGCCGATGGCACGGCCCGTTCCCAGGACCACCGCCGCCGCAATGCCGGATCTGGCGCTGGGAAGGAGAACCTTAAAAATGGTCTGGATCCTGGTGGCTCCCATAGCCAGGGAAGCGGCCTTCTGCTGCTTCGGCACCGCATGAAGGGCAGAGACCGTCACGTTGATCACCGTAGGAAGGATCATCACCGCCAGGACGATGACTGCGGAGATCAGGTTTGCACCTCCGGTAAACTGGTGGTCCGGTGCATCGGCAAAAAGCGCGATCTCCAGCTTATACATCATCGGATTCAAAAGATAAATACCCAGAAGTCCATAGATCACCGACGGGATCCCGGCTAAGAGCTCCACTGCCGGTTTCACAATAGCCGCCAGTCTCGGGGACGCGATCTCCTCAATGAACACCGCCGTCAGGATCCCCACCGGGGCTCCGATCAGTACAGCAGCGGTGGTACCGACGATGGAGGTCAGGATCACGTACAGGATCCCGAAGGACGGATCCTTGGCCGCCGGCTGCCACACAGTGCCGAACAGGATCTCTTTGATCCCCACTTTAAAAAGTGCCGGGGTCCCGTTTATGATCATATACACGGTAATGGATGCCACAGCCACCACCGCCAGAAGGGCGCAGACCGTAAAAACAGCCTCAGCAACATGCTCCACCAGCGCCTTGTTTTTTCGGTTTCCCTTGATGGAAAAGCTTTGTTTTTCAGCCATAATCTCTCAACTTTCTTCAAAAACCGGGCCGGAACCGCTTCATCGGCAGCTCCGGCCCTTAGATTCTGCGTTCAGTTTCCTTACTTAACGGTGATCAGTCCCACGCTGGCAGCCAGCTCCTGGCCCTCTTCGGAGTATACATAGTCGAACAGCGCTTTCACCAGCTCATTCTGCTCGCTGATCTCACCCTTGGTCGCCATTACGAACGGGCGGCTTAAGAAGTACTCACCGGATTTGATGGTCTCAGCAGACGGAGCCACGCCCTCCAGCTTTAAGGCGATGACACTGTCATCCACTGCATCCAGGGAGATATAGCCGATGGCACCCGGTGTGGAAGCGACCTTTGCCATTACAGCGCCGGTGCTGTCCAGCTCGTTGGCGTATACGCACTTATCCTCGATCCCCAGGATCTCTTCAAACGCTCCTCTTGTACCGGAACCAGCCTCACGGCCTACCACAACGATAGGCATATTCTCACCGCCCAGGTCGCTCCAGTTCTTTACTTCTCCGGTATAAATGGAGATCAGCTGGTCCTTTGTCAGGTCTGTGACGGTGTTCTTGGGATCCACCGCAACAGCAATGCCGTCAATGGCTACGATATTCTCCACCGCGCCCGCGCTCTTTTCCTCATCCTTTAAGTTTCTGGAGGAGTTTCCGATGTCACTGGCTCCTGAAAGAGCTGCCTCCACGCCGGCGGAGGATCCTGTAAACTCTACGGTAACGGTCACATCCGGATATTTTTCCATGAAGCTCTCCGCCAGAGCGTTTCCAAACTTCTCCATAGAAGTGGAGCCGGACATGGAAATGGATCCGGATAACTCTGCGCCTGCTGCCTCTGTGGTCTTTTCTGCCTCTGCCGCAGTTTCCTTTGTGGTTTCTGCCGCTGTTGTGGCTGCCGCAGTTGTGGGGGCCGCTGTGGTCTCCTTTGTATTGCTTCCGCATCCTGCCATCATTCCTGCTGCCATGATGGCTGCGCCTGTAAACATGATCATCTTTCTTGTTTTCATAATAATTTTCCTCCTCTTGCTTTCGCATTTCCATTTCTTTTTTTCATCTCTCATGTACACTAAATTTTTACCACGGATCCAGAGTTTTAAAAACCATGATCCGGTAACATGTTTGTAAGATTTATGTAAAAAGAAAATGGGAAAAGCAGGGGAAATGTAAAGCCAGGTCAGCCAAAAGCCCTCCCCCGGCGATTCCCCACGGTACAAAAAAAGCGCCCCCGGATCCCTCCGGGAAGCGCTTTTTCCATATTTATCTTACTGTCCGGACGGCCCGCCCGTGTTTCCCTGGGGCAGGGTCATGTCCGCCGGAGACGACGGGGCGGCCTGGGAAGGCTCGTTCCCCCTGGTGGGCGATACGATGATCACCGACGTGTTGTTTTCCGTGCTCTGGACCGTGGCCTCGCCGGCCGGTCCTCCTCCCGCCGGAGAAGAGGGCTGTGAAGGCTCGCGGCCTGCCGTGGTGGCCTCGGTCACAGACTCACTTTCAAAGCCCGGACCATAATTTTCACTGGGCCTTGTGACATCCAGAGGACTCTGGGGACGGCTGGACTCCTCCGGAAGGCTGCCGGTGGATTCATGGGCCGGACCCGACGGACGCACCGGATTTCCTTCACTGTCCGTGGCCTGGCTCTCCCAGCCTCCGGCGTGCATACCAGACTCACCAGAGGAGCCGGATTCACCCTCAGAGGACTCCTGCGTCTCTCCTTCAGAGGTCTCTCCCTCGGAGCCTGAGCTGCTTTCTGCGCTCTCATCTGCGGTGCTACTCTCTGCGCTTTCCGTCTCGGGAGCCGCCGTGGTGGTGGGCTTGGGAACGTATCCCTTATCTGTGGCCACGTGGCCGATCTCCTCGCCTGCCTTATGAAGGCCGCTGACATCGGAGATCTTCTTGCTGATGGTCTGGACCGTACTGGAGGGCGTATAGTCCTCCTCGCCGAATAAGAAGCTGTGGAGGCTGGTCACGTTGCTCACCAGAGTCTGGGGGATCACGCAGGCCAGACGGTTCTTTCCGATCTTCACCCGCTCCTCTCCCCTGGCCGCCGGGAAGCCCATGGTCTCGCCCAGGTGGTATTTGGTCACATTCTTCACCATGGCGAGAACGTCATTGGTCTCAATATTCGTCTCGCACATGGCCGCCATGTTGCCCACAAGGCTGTTTAAGGTAGCCAGGTCTGACTTTACAGCCTTCTCGAAGGCCTTCTGGATCACCAGGCGCTGACGCTCTGTACGGGCGTAGTCGCTGTCCATGAGACGGAGACGGCCGTAGGCCACGGCCTGAACGCCGTCCATATGGTGCATGCCCGGCTTCTTGATCTGTACGGAACCAATACCGGTGCCCTTTACAGTCTCTGTAATGAAGGCGTTGATATAGTAGTGCTCGGCCTTGCTGATCTCAATGTCCACGCCGCCCAGGATATTGATCCCTGTGGCCACGGCCTTCCAGTTAAAGGTCACGTACTGGGTGATATTCAGATCCAGGTTTTTATTGATGGCCTTGATGGCCTGCTGGGGGCCGCCCTCGGCGTAGGCCGCGTTGATCTTATTGTAAACGTTTTTATCGTTGATGTTCAGATACGTATCCCTGTATACGGACACCAGCTTGATCTCTCCGGTCTTCCGGTCAATGTTGGCGATCATGATCACATCCGACTGGTTTCCCTTGCCGGTGGAATTGTCCCTGGAATCCACGCCGAAGATGGCGATGGTCCAGAAGCCCTCCTCCATCTTGTCCCTGGTCTCCTGGGAAAGTTCCAGGTTTGTCACATCCGACTTATCGAAGTCGCTCTTGTTGGCAATGTCCATATGGTGGTCCAGATAGGCGTAGGCCGCGCCCAGGATCACGGCGACCAGCGCCAGGATCCCCACAAGGACCCCGATGATGATCTTTTTCTTCTGGGAATTTTTCCGCCGCCTGTGGCTGTTATGGCCGTGGCTTCCGTGGCTGCTGTGGCCCGGTCCTGCGGAGGCCGCCCGGCTCCTGCTGGCCCGGCTTCCCGGCTCCGCAGTGGCGCTCCAGAGATCCGCAGAACTTCCTCTGGACTCCCTTTCGTGTACCGTGCTTTCACGCCTCCGGCTCTTTCTTGCCCGGGAGCGCTCTAATTCGTCTTCATAATTCATTTTTCTGTCCTCGTTTAATATGCGTTTTTATTGATAAATCCCTTAAATACCGTTAAAAACATGATCTTGAAATCAAAACCCAGGGTCCAGTTCTCGATATAGTAGAGATCGTGCTCGATCCTTTTGATGATCGACGTATCCCCCCGGTATCCGTTGACCTGGGCCCAGCCCGTAAGACCGGGACGTACCTGGTGCTTGATCATGTATCTGGGGATTTCCTCCTTAAATTTCTCAACAAAAAACGGCCGTTCCGGTCTGGGGCCCACAAGGCTCATATCTCCCATAAGGATATTAAAAAACTGGGGAGTCTCATCGATGCTTGTCCTCCGGATGATCTTTCCGACTGTGGTTACCCGGGAATCCCCCGGAGTTGTCCAGCGGCTCTTTTCCTTGCCTGGATCCTGGACGGTCATGGAACGGAACTTGTACATCTTAAAAGGCCGGTTATGGAGCCCCACCCGTTCCTGGCAGAAAATAATGGGCCCCGGCGACGTGAGCTTGATGGCAATGGCTGTCACCAGCATGATGGGGGAAAACAGGATGATCCCCACCAGGGAGCCGAAAATATCCACCGCCCGCTTCACCATGGCATTGGGAAGGCTGTTTAAGGGCACATGGCGGATATGGATGATCGGAAGACCCTGGAGATCTTCCATATAGGGGATCGTGGGAATGATATTCCCATAATCCGGGATAAATTTCGTGTGGACCCCGGCCTTTTCACATAAGGCCACGATCCGTCTGAGCTTTTCGTATTCTCCCAGGCTCAGGGTAATGGCGATCTCATCCAGGGAGTTCTGCTCCAGGATATACTCCAGATCGTCGATGGTACCTATGATCTTCACGCCGTCGTACTGGCTGCCCCGTTCCCGGTTGTCATCCAGGATCCCGCGGATGTTGTAGCCCCACTGGGGATTGGACCGCACCCGGTCCACAAAGCCCTCGGCCGCACCGGAATATCCAACCAGAAGGATGTGCTTCTGGTTATAGCCCCTGGTCCGCATGGACCGGAGCACCATACGGATCGCATTGCGCTCCGCAGTGATCATCAGAACATTGATCCCATAAAAATAGACGACCAGACGCTGGGAAAAGTTGAACAGATGCGGCTCTTTTCTTCCAAAATACAGCACCAGTCCGAAGATCAGAAGACCGATGGTGTTGGCCTTTAAGATCTTTCCGAATTCATTTCTCCGTCCCAGGACCCGTTTGGGGGTGTAAAGATTAAAGAATGAATATAAAAGCAGATAACCTGGGACGATCACAATGAGCGCGCCCAGGTAAAATTCCATCTCCAGGGTCTGCTTTCCCAGCTGCCTTGCCCATCCGCTGCCGATGACGATGTACCATGCCAAAAGGTAGGAAACCACCGTTACCAGTGCGTCCAGGACCACATGCAGCCGGTTCAGGCCCGACTGATTATCCTTGATCATATTGTTCACCGATCCCTGTAATCACATGACTGCCCCGCAATTATCAACAGTATAGCATGAACGGGGAGCCATTTCCTATAAACGATTTCTTAAGAATGTCTAAGATTTTTGGAAAAACGTCATTTTCTTTTGGCTGCCTGACGTCTGAGGAACTCGTAAACGTAAAGCCCGGTGCCGCAGATCATCTCAAACTGGACCTTAAGCTCCGCACTGAAACGCTTCAAAAGCCCCGGCACCCGGCGGCATTGTTTTCTGGTACGGATCCCTTCCTTCAGGCCGGAAACATAATCCCCGCCAAATCCGTTTTTCACAAAAAACAGATATTTCACGAAAATTCCAGCCAGCAGGAACGGCGCATTTAAGAGGATCTGCCAGCCCGGCATATTTTTATAATTTAAATAGATGCAGTTTCTGGCCGCCAGGCGGACCTTAAAGGAATTATATCTGGAGCCGCTGGTACCGCTGCCCACATGATATACTGCTGCATCCGGACAGTAAACGTTGTCATAGCCGTAGAGCTTTGCCCTCCAGCCCACGTCGATATCTTCCAGGTAGGCAAAATGCAGCTCGTCAAAGAGGCCGATCTCATCAAACACAGCACGGCGGTAAATGGCCGCTCCGGCACAGGCGCTGAAGACCCGGCAGGACTTCTGGTAAAGGTTTACAGAACGGCCCACACCTCTCTGATACGCCCAGCCCAGGATACTGTACATGTCTCCGGCATCGTCCAGAAGCTCCGGATGATACATCTGGATCATCCGGCTGCTGACGGAAAAGATCTTCGGCGACTGGTCCATGGCCCGCTCCATGGCCGCCACAAATCCCGGCTCCACCCGGGTATCGTTGTTCAAAAGAAGCACATAGGGCGTGTCCGCCGCCCGGATCCCCGTATTGACTGCGCCGGAAAACCCTGTATTTTCCTTAAGGAAAATCGACGGGACCCGGTGCTCCTTAAGCCACTCCACACTGCCGTCTGTGGAACCGTTGTCCACCACCAGGACCTTGAAATCCCTGATGGTCTGCTCCTTTAAGGACTCAAAGCACGGCTCCATGAAGGAAAGGCCGTTGTAATTGGGAATGATAATGGTTGTCTTTATCTCCATATTGTCCTTTCTGTCCACTGGTCTCCAAAAATTCCCGCTACTCTGCGGATTCCGGCAGCTCCAGCTTATACGGCTCTCCGATCTTCTCCTTTTTCAGATCCCGCAGGGAAAAATCAGACTTCCGCAGGGTCAGATTGGGATTATAGTACGGATCCCCGTTTTTCAGGATCTCCGGCCATCTCCTGGCAAAGACAGCCACCTCCCGGTTGAACCTGGCCACCTTCTCCGGCGTATCCTCCAGGCCCCGGGACTTGGACTCGTAATGGTGCAGCACCGCGTATGGAGCGTATACCACCAGCTTTCCCTGTTCCCGCACCTTCATGCAGTAATCAATATCATTGAAGGCCACAGCCAGCTCCTCAGTGAAGCCGCCCACTGCCTCAAACACTGATTTTTTGCTCATCATACAGGCCGCAGTGACGGCGCTGTAATCCTGGGCGCACATGGCCCGGTGGAAATAGCTGTTTTCCGCCTTATGGAGGCCGATAAAGGTATGGCCGGCGATGCCGCCGAAGCCGATGACCACGCCGGCGTGCTGGATCGTGTCGTCCTCATAAAGGAGTCTGGCTCCCACGATCCCCACGTCGCCCCGCTGGCAGAAGCCCAGCATCTCTTCCACAAAGTTCTCCGCGATCATCCCGATGTCGTTGTTCATGAACAGGAGATATTCTCCCTTTGCAAAGGTCACTCCGAAGTTGTTGATGGCGGAATAGTTGAACTCCCGCTCCCAGCGCACCACATGGACATTGGAAAACTCCTTCTGGATCTCCTCATAATACTGGAAGGTCTCCGGCTCTGCGCTGTTATTTTCCACCACGATAAATTCCAGGTTTTTATACGTCCCCTTCTGGAGCATGGGACGGATACAGGCGTCCAGGTCTGCCCGGTGGTCCTTATTGGGGATGATCACCGATACCAGGGGCTCTCCGTCCAGCTGGAACGTGGTATGATAGATCCCGTAATCCACACCCTTTTCTACCTTTTCCGCTTTTATCCCCATCCGCTCATAATGGGCCATGATGGCGCGGGCTCCTGCCTCAAAGGCATAGAGCTTGCTCTCCGGGTTGCTGGCCGTGGAATCCTGGTGACAGCGCCAGTGATATAAGACCATAGGGATGTGGACGATCCGCTCTGCCTGCTCCGTGCAGCGGAAAATGAAATCATAATCCTGGGCCCCGTCAAACTCCTGACAAAAGCCCCCGGTCTTTTCCACCAGCTCCCTCTTTGCTAAGAACAGGTGGCAGATATAGTTGACACTGGTTAAAAGGTCCGGGTTGAAATCCGGCTTAAAATGGGGATCAAATAAGGCTCCGCCGTCCATATCCAGCTTGTCCTCGTCGGAATAGAGCACATCTGCCCCCGGATTTTCGTTCACCGCCTTCGCGCACTCATACAGGGCATTTTCTGTTACGATATCGTCATGATCCGCCAGGACGATGTAATCTCCCTCTGCCATCTCCAGGGCCGCGTTGGTGTTTCCGGAGATGCCCAGGTTCTCTCCCAGGATTTTATACCGGATCCTGGAGTCCTTCCTGGCATATGCCTTTAAGATCCGCTCCACGCTCTCTCCGGCCGGACTTCCGTCGGCGATGCAGAGCTCCCAGTTTCCATAGGTCTGGGACAGGATGGAGTCCAGCATTTCCTTCAGATATTTTTCCGGAGTCTTATAAACGGGGATCACAATGGAAAACTTCGGCATATACGGGAATACGGCCTTCCGCTGGGCCTCCAGCTCCTCCGCTGAGGGCTTTGTCAGCTCCTGCCACTCGCTGTAATCATAATCGCTGTCGATCCCCTGGAGCTTATGCTTTGATTTCACGATCAGGGCCTTTAAGCCGTTTTCCTTAAAGAAATCCCAGGCCACATGGACCGTTTCCATGTTCATCAGGTCCAGGATCTTCTGGCGTCTCTTATGGGCCACGCTGGAACGCTTTGCGATCAGCTCCTCGTTATACCTTACCCGGACCTTCCTTCCGTCGCCGCTGATGACCAGATAATAGTCCCGTCCTCTCTCATAGGGAAACTGGATGTCAAAGCCCAGGTCCTGGTCCACGGTCTTTTTAAAGTAGATCTGGCTCACGTCGTCCCGCCTGGTGGACACGTATTTGAAATCCAGGGGCCTGTGGTCCCCGTCCTCTACCTCATATGTGATCTTCGATTCCGGCGTTTTTCCTATGGCCCATCCGTTGAGCTGGATGGCGTTCTCGCGGATACGCACCACGTCTACGCTATATTTCATATTACTCCTCTGATCCTGCTTCCCCGTCCTGTCCGCCGCCGAAGTTGATCCGCTCCTCCTCGATCACCAGAGGACGGTGCATGACGCGGGTGTTGATGCTCATGATATATTCGCCCAGAAGGCCAATGAAAAAGATCTGTACTGATCCCAGAAAGCACACGCCGATGAGAAGCGGCGCCATGCCGGCAGCAAAACGATCCCAGTATAACAGCTTCATCACCAGGTAGATGATGCCGATAACGAAGCTTGCAGCCGCACAGAACCCGCCAAAGAACGTCGCCAGCCGCAGCCCTGCCTTCGTATAAGAAGTGAAGCTCAGCATGGCCGCATCAAACAAGCGGTAAAAATTGTTATGGGTCTTTCCGGCCCGGCGTTTCGGCTGTTCGTAGGGGATCTCCTTCCGCTTAAAGCCCAGCTCCGCCACGATGCCGCGCAAAAACGGCGTCGGGTCGTCCAGGTTCCTTAACACCTCGATGAACTGGCGGTCGTAAAGGCCGGAGCCGGTGAAGTGCTCGATCTGCTCCACGTCAGAAAGACGGCGGATCAGCTTATAGTAGCAGCTCCTGAGCCAGTACATGAACGGATTCTCCTTGCTGCTGGTCTTGATGCCGATGACGATCTTATAGCCGTTCTCCCACTCATGGACATACTGGGGGATCAGCTCCACCGGATCCTGGAAGTCGGCCACCATGGAGATCACGCAGTCGCCTGTCACCTGGAGGATCCCATAATACGGCGAATTGAACTGACCGAAATTCCGGGCATTGAAAATAGCCTTGATCTTCGGGTTCTTTTTGCACAGCTCCCGCAGAAGAGGTCTTGTGCTGTCCGTGGAGTCGTTGTCAATGAACACCAGCTCATAGTCGTACATGGGAAGTTCGCGGGTAATGATGTCGATGACGGCATCGCTGATGGGTCCCACGTTTTCTTCTTCGTTGTAGCATGGGATCAATACGCTGATTTTTTTCATTTTGTGTCTGTCTCTTTCTTTTACTCGGCGTTTCGCCGTTTAGTACCTTTAGCTTTTATCATTGTATCCAAAAAAAAGGATTTGTCAATATTTATCGGCTTTCCAGGGTCTTTTTTATCCCTTCTCCAAAGGCCGTCTCCGGTTTCCAGCCGGTGATCCGGCAGATCTTTCCAATATCCGGGATCAGATTAACGGCCCCTTCGGCGTTCTCCTTCCTGTCTCCGTACAGGCAGTTTCCGCCTCCTTTGCAGAGCCTGTGGATCTCCTCCACGAACTCTTTTAATGGCCTGGTATCGTCCCCGGCCACGTTAAAGACCGGATTTCCGAGTCCCTCAAAGGCCGCTTCCGGCGTCTCCAAAAGCGCCCGCACCGCCTTTGCCAGATCGGTAATGTAAATAAAATTCCATTTCTGGGTGCAGGCCCCCAGAGAAAGGGCCGCATTTCCAGTAAAGGCGTCCAGGCAGGATTCCACCAGCGTCCACGGATGGTCGCCAGGACCGTAGGCACTGAAGATCCTGAGGTGGATATAGCGTATCCCCAGTTCCTTACAAAGCGCCTCTCCCTGTCTCCGCATCCGGAGCTTGGCTTCTCCATAGGCCGATCTGGGCGCGCATTCCGTTTCCTCCGTCATCCTGGTCTGATGCATTCCGTACTCCGCCTGGGAGCCGGAAAACAGGAACCGCCGGCAGCCCAGCGCCTTTGCAGCCCGGACCGTATCCAGGGAGGCCCGCAGATTTTCCTCCTGGAGCTGCTCCCCGGTCCTGGCCCCGCTTCCGGATCCGCCCCAGCCAAAATGACAGAAGGCGTCGCAGGAGCCCTGGATCTTCTCTGTCAGAAGCTCCGGGGCGGAAAGGTCATTTTCCACAATGTGCAGACGCCCCTCCCTTAAGGCATTTTTCCCGGCTTCCTGGCCGGTCAGTGTCTCCAGCTTCCTGGAGGACGGACGGACCACGGCGTACACCTCATGACCGTTTTCTAAAAGTTCCTGAATGGCAGCGGCGCCAACAAAACTTGTGGCGCCGGTGATAACGATTCTCATATACTTCTCCTAATGGGGCTTTACTGGGGCTTGATCATGGGAATGATCATGTTTTCTGCCAGCTCCTCTTCCGGAAGGAAGGGGGCCAGATCCTCCAGAGGCACGGAGACCATGGTTCCGTCCGGCAGCATCTTGGCAGCAGCCTTGGGTTCAAAATTCTGCTCCATATCCACAAAGATCTCACAGATCACAGGACCGTCTGTGGCCAGAGTCTGTTCCACAGCCTCTCCCAGCTGGGAATTGTGATGGGCGGCCACGTATGGATAGCCGTATGCCCAGGCCAGCTTCTCCATGGACGGGAAGCTTAAGTCTCCGCTGTCCACGCCGATGCCCACCAACGGCTCATGGAAGTGGGTCTTCTGGGTCTGGCGGATGGAATGATAGCCGCCGTTGTTGATCAGGAAGATCTTAATTGGCAGATGGTTGTGGATGATGGTCTGCAGCTCCTGCAGGTTCATCTGGATGCTGCCGTCGCCGGTCACCAGGATGATATCCTTTGTATGGTCTGCCAGACAGGCGCCGATGGCCGCCGGAAGGTCATAGCCCATGGAAGCGATGGCAGAGTTGCTGATGAACCGCTGCCCCTTCTTCATCTCGTAGGCATGACCGCCCACCACGCAGGGGGAACCGTTTCCGACCACAGTGATCTGATCCTCCTCAGCCCTTCTGCTGATCTCCTTGATGGCGGCATAGATGTTGGCCGGCTGATCCTCTCCGGCTTCATAGTGCTTCGGGAGCACCACCGGATATTTTTCCTTCCACTGCTGGCAGCGGGAGATCCACCAGTCCACAGCTTCCTTATCTTTGGGGCCTCCGTCTGCGGACACAGCCTCTACCTCCAGGACCATTTCCATCTTCTCCAGAAGATCCTTTACATCGGCATGGACCGGCATATCCACATGGACTGTGGGCTTCTTTAATTCCTCTGCATCGATATCATTATAGATCACATAAGCTTCCCTTGCCCAGGTCGGATAGTTGTAGCCCACCTGACGGATGGAAAGACGGCTTCCCAGGGACAGGAGAAGATCACAGTTTTGTACGGCGAAGTTTCCGGGACGGTCGCCCATATGGCCCGCCCGGCCCACATAAAGGGGATGGGAGTCGTACATGCAGTCCAGGCTGTTCCAGCCGGTGACCACCGGGATCCCCAGCATTTCAACCACTCTCTGGAATACGTCAAAGGCCTTTCCGATACGGATGCCGTTTCCGGCATTGATCACAGGACGCTTGGCCTCTCTCACCTTTTTCACGATCTCTCTGGCCAGATCCAGGGATACGGACGGCGGAAGCAGCTCTCTCTTTTCACCTTTTCCAGCCTCATCCTCTGGGATCATGGCAGGTTTTCCCTGGATCAGCTTTCCTGCACAGAGACCGCAGCCGTCGCAGCCGGAGCCATGGACGGACCAGCCGGTGCCGCCTGCCTCGTAATCGTTTTTATCAAAGCCCAAAAGCTCCTCTGTCTCCACATATGCTCCCTGGACGTTTAAGGGGATATCCAGCCAGCAGGGGCCGGGTCTTCCGGTCTGGGCCAGATACAGGGCCTTTTCCAGGCAGAAGCGGATCCGCATGGGATCGATGACCATTTCACAATATTTTGTCATGCAGTCAATGGCCTTTGTGATCTCAAACTCCTGGTCTCCCAGTGCGCGGATCCCAAGGCCTGTGCTCCTGGCTGTGGTATCGTAGCGGACCTGTCCGGACAGGATCAGCATGGGGATGGAATCCAGCCAGCCGCCCACCACGCCGGTGATGGCGTTGGTCCCGCCTGGTCCTGTGGTCACGCAGACCGCAGCGATCTTATTGTGGATCCTGGCGTAGCATTCCGCCGCAATGGCACACGCCTGCTCATGGTGGTTAAAGGTGCAGTGGAGGCCCGGCTCATGGCCCAGGCCGTCGTCCAGATGCATGGCCCCGCCTCCGGTGACCATGAATACATCAGAAATCCCCTCATCCACCAGCTTCCTTGCAATGTAGTCGGAAACTTTCATTCTCATAAAAACGTATACTCCTCTCCAGCGCACTGCGCCTGTACATGATATACCTGTTCCTTCAGACACGCGGTACAATGTCCGCTTTGCAGACATTGTACCACATCACACCCGTCCAGTCCAGTCATTCATTGCAGGGGCTCCCGGTATCTGTCACAGACTGGCAGCTCTGCCAGCAACCCTCACTGGATTTCTCCCATAAACCGCTGTTATAATCACCGCGTAAGGAACAACCGCCCGCATTTTCTGGTGCGGACCACAAAAAGGAGAGAATCGATTATGAAAAAACAGACAAAATATTTTGCAGTTCTGTCTGCCGCTGCCATTATGGCCCTGACCCCTGCCTTTTCCGGCCTGGACCACACAGGCAGGGTACTGGCCGCTTCTTATGGCTGGACTGAGGAAAACGGCCAGCTGGCCTACTACGATGAGGACGGGTATCTCACCACGGATTCCTGGAGAAAGAACGGAGACGACTGGTATTATCTGGACGAGGAGGGCTCCATCGCCAGAAACCAGAAGATCGACGATTATTACGTGGGGGAAGACGGAAAAATGGTGAAAAACACCTGGGTGGAGCTCCAGAATGAGGACGAAATGGACTCCCCGGAAACTCCGGCTTCATATTGGTACTATTTTGATAAAAACGGAAAATCTGTTATTTCTAAATGGATAAAATTAAATGAAAATTGGTATTATTTCAACGAATCCGGCCACATGGCCACTGGTAAGACCGTCATCGACGGAGCCGTCTATTACCTGGGCGGTGAAACCGACGGACGCATGAAGACCGGCTGGGTGAAGCTGGAGGAAAACGCTTCCAGTCCCGGAGCCTCCGAAAGCTGGCATTATTTTAATTCCGATGGAAGGATGGTAGAAAACCAGTATGACAAAAAGATCGGCGACGACTATTATACCTTCATCGACGGGAAGATGCAGACGGGCTGGGTGAAGATGCCGGAAACAGAGGTTTCCACAGACAGCAACGCCGCCTCCGCCTCCATTGCGGATTATCAGTATTATGGAAAGGACGGCGACGGAAAACGTGCCGAGGGATGGCGGATCATGGAAGGGATTCAGGGGATCCATCAGACAGACGAGACCTTTACCTTCTATTTTAAAGAAGGCCGCCCATATCACGCCTCCAGAAAAGGAAACGAGCTTTTTACGATCCAGGGAAAAAAATATGCGTTCAACGAGCTGGGTGAAATGCAGACTGGCCGCCAGGTCGTAAACCTGGAAGGAGACTCCATCGCCAACTTCTTCTTTGGCGACGACGGCGTCATGAAGACAGGAAAGCAGAATATCTATAATGAAGAAACTGGAGAGACCGAAAGCTGGCTCTTCCACACGGATGGTGAGAAAAAGGGCCAGGGCTACCACGGACTGAAGGACAACGTGCTCTATGTCTACGGAAAACGTCAGGACGCGCCTGCGGACCAGCGGTATGCTCCCGCAGACTTAAACGGAACCTCTTATCTTGTTAATACCACCGGAAATATCCAGAGAGCCTCCTCTTCCTCCACCTCCTCTGAAAAGCCGGAGCTGGGACGGGGGCATAAAGACTTCAAAGACGCCAACGGAAAGATATGGGTCACCGATACCAACGGGATCATCCGCTGATCCGTTCCAGAAAGGGGCTGCTGCCATACAGGTCAGCGCCCCTTTTCCCATTTCAGTCATTCATCGTCTGGCTTCAACAATATAGCAGCTGATCAGCCGGTTCAGCGTGATCTGCATCTGTTTCAGGATGGCATGAAGCTTTTCGTTGTCTGCCCGGAGTTTTCTGTTCTCATACTCCAGAGCAGCAAGCCGTTCCTCCATTCTCATCGTCTGGCCCCCTTCGCATTCGTCATGTGCGCAAGCCTATCTTAATACATTTCTTTCATTAAGTGAAGGAAAATCGCTCGCAATTTTCGACATAAATTATATTTTTTTATTGAAATTAGACAATTTTAAGTTTCTCGAAAGCGAATGCAATTCCATCATCTTCCACATTTCTCGTGATAAAAGATGCATAGGGTTCCAGGATCCTGTCATGCTGCCCCATGATCACCGAATGTCCGGCATACTGGATCATAGCCAGATCGTTGGCGCTGTCTCCAAAGGCATAGGATTCCTCCCGGGGGATCCGGAAATACTTCAGGATAAATTCCATGGCCGTGGCCTTGTCATAGCCTGCGGGTACACATTCATAAAGCCCGCGTCCCCGGTCTATGTACGCCATATCCGGAGCCAGGGATCTTAAGAATCCGTCCACATCACTCTTTTCATCTGCCAGAACACAGAATTTATCAAACTCCGCCGCTTCCTTCTTCCAGTCCCACGGACGGACCACACCACTTTTTATAAACAGCTCCTTGACCCGCTCCATCTCCTCCAGACGGGAAACCTGGCTCTGTACGGCACAGCCCTCCGGCCCTTCCAGGATCCCATCCAGATCATGGGTCAGGATGCTCTTCTGGAGCTCCAGCCTCCGCTCTCTCCCGATCACATGGTGGAGGACCTTTTTCCCCTGGATCTCCAGGTATGTACCGCAGCCGCAGAGGTAACCGTCCACCGGGAGAGCCGCCTCCACCTCCTGCATCAGGCACCTGGCCCGTCCAGAATTGATAAATACCAGATGGCCCGCCCGGCGCGCCTGGGCAATGACCCGGGCCGCGCTTTCCGGCAGCTCCTTTTTATGATCGCTCAGAAGCGTTCCGTCAATATCAAAAAATAAGGCTTTTCTTTTCATATGGTATCCGCATCCATTTCCTAAGGAGCCGTCGTCTCTGCTGCCTGGGATTCTGTATGGCCTTCCACAGTCTCCCCTGCCCCGGCAGGCGCTCCCTGTACGGCATTGTCGATCAGATAGTAATACGCGGCTCCCATCTGGAACAGACGGTTGGCAGACTCCTCCCCGTAGGTGGAGACCATCTCTTCGGCGTCGGCAAAATAATTCATCTGGGCCAGCTTATCCTTTTCCTCATCCGTAGCCTTGATCCCCTCGGCTTCAATAATGGCGTTGAGCACCATCTCCTGCTTCACCAGGTTCTCCGCAGTGGCCCGTAAGCCCGCCTTATCGGTCTGAAGGAACATACTTAAGAACTCCTCCAGCTCCATTCCATACTGGCCTGCATAGGCAGTGTATGTGGTCACAAGCTGGTCATACATATCGTCCACAGCGTCAGGATCGCAGGTGACCTTGGAATTTTCAATGGCCTGGTTTAAGAGCTCGCTTCCAGCCTCATTAAAGAAATTGCTCTCCGCCTGGTTTTCGAGGCCGCCATACACCTGGCTCCTTAACTGGTCCAGGGTAGCGTTCTCGTCGTCCATAGCTCTTTTTGCCAGAGCATCATCAATGGCGGTCTCCTCTGCGTTCTTAATGGCATTCAGGGTCACATGGAATACCACTTCCTGTCCCGCCAGATCTGCACTCTTATAATTTTCCGGGAATGTGAGGTTCAGGTCTTTTTCCTCTCCCACGTTCATTCCCACAACGCCGTCCTCAAAACCGTCGATGAAGGTGCCGCTTCCCAGGGCCAGGTCAAAGCCCTCCGCAGTCCCGCCGGAAAAGGCCTCGCCGTCCTTGGTCCCTACGTAGTCAATATTGGCCACATCGCCCAGTTTAGCTGCACGTCCGGTGACCTCCGCCGGATACTGTCCCTTCAGGTTTTCCAGCTCCGCCTCCAGGTCCTCGTCGGTCACTCCAGCCTTCACGGCCGTAAGGGTCAGCCCCTTATAATTTCCCAGCTCCAGGCTGGCCTCATCGGTCAGCTCCTCCTCCGATTTTGTTTCACCAGAGGCAGTCCCGCTCTCCTGGCTTCCCGCCGTCTCTCCGGCCGCTGCCGCCGTTGTCTCTTTATCCGTACCTCCGCTCTTGCATCCAGACATGACCATGGCTGCCATGGCGATCACAAAACCGGCTGTTATAAGTTTTCTTTTTATCATTTTTCTCAATTCCTTTCATGGCTGTTCAGCCGATTTTACCATAAACAGAAAGGGAAATAAAGGGATTTCATAGAATTTTAAGATACACAGCTGAACTGCCGCATTCAGAAACAGATCCCCTCCCCAGAGGAAAAGAGTCGTCCTCGGGGAGGGGCATATGTCCCGTCTTATTTGTAGAATGCCTTAAATGCTTTATAAGTGTTGTAAACATCCAGCTTAGAGGCCAGCTCAAAGGGAGCGTGCATGGAAAGGATCGGAACTCCCAGATCCACCACATCCACATCCATATGGGCCACAAACTGGGCGATGGTTCCGCCGCCTCCCACGTCCACGGCTCCCAGCTCGCCGGTCTGCCAGTATACGCCGTTTTCATCCATGATCTGGATCACCTTGGCCATGGTCTCTGCGCTGGCGTCGTTGCTGCCGGATTTTCCTCTGGCTCCTGTATATTTTGTGAGAACACAGCCCTTATTGATGGCGCTGGAGTTTCTCTCCTCGTATACGGAGGCAAAGGTGGGATCGTATGCTGCGTTCACATCGGAGGACAGGCACAGGGACGCCCTTAAAACTGTTTTCAGATCTGCACCGGCTGTCTGGCACAGATCCTCAATGATATGGAGCACGAAATCGGAATTGAGGCCAGTGTTTCCGGCAGAACCGATCTCCTCCTTGTCAGCCAGGATCGTCAGCGTCGTATGAGCCGGGGCCTTTGTCCCCGTTTCTGCCATCAGAGCCGTATAGGCGCAGACTCTGTCATCCTGTCCGTAAGCGCCCACCAGGCTCCTGTCCAGGCCCACATCCACAGCCTTGTAAGCCGGTACCATTTCGATCTCCGCTCTTGTAAAGTCTTTTTCTGTGATCCCGTACATTTCATTTAACAGCTTCATGGCCATAAGCTTTACGGGAGTCTTGATCTTCTCGTCATCCTCGCCCATGAACGGGATGGAGCCGACAATGATGTTTAACTCTTCGCCCTTTAAGCCCTCGCCCAGCTTTCTTCCATTCTGCTCAGAGGCCAGGTGGGGGAGAAGGTCTGTGATGCAGAACTGGGGCTCTCCTTCTTTTTCACCGATGGAGATCTCCACCATCTCGCCGTTCTTCTTTCCAACCACACCGTGCATAGCCAGCGGAGTGGCTCCCCACTGGTATTTGCGGATCCCGCCGTAGTAGTGGGGCTTTAAGTAAGCGATATCGGCCTGCTCAAACAGCGGATTGGGCTTTAAGTCCAGTCTGGGGGAATCGATGTGGGCACCGTTCATTCTAAGGCCCTCCTCCATCCCCAGGGTTCCGAAGGTGGCTGCAGCCAGGGCTTTTTTCCGGTTGTTCCAGTATACCTTGTCTCCAGCCTTGTAGGAGGCCTTGGGATCAAATTCCCGGTAGCCGGCCTTTTCTAAAAGCTCCACTGCGGCCTTTACGCATTCTCTTTCAGTCTTTCCGGCGTTTAAGAACGCCTTATAGCCCTCACAGAAGGCGGAAGCCTCCTCTCTCTCTGCGGGAGCCTCCTTTGCAATGTGGGGGGCTTCCCATAAAAGCTCTTTCTCTAAATCTTTTCCATTCATGATGCTCTCTCCTCTTTTCTCTTTATCTGGATCGTAACCTGTATGTTCTTATGGTCCGCACAAGCTGTGTGCAGACCCGCCAGACCGCTATTTAAACAGCTCCCTGCTGTCCAGCATCAGTGTGAAGGGCCCGTCGTTCACCAGGGATACCTTCATATCTGCGCCGAATCTTCCATGCTCCACCCTATCCACATGGGTCCGGCACCGGTCCATGAAATATTCATAAAGCCGGTCTGCCTCTGCCGGCGCTCCCGCTCCGATGAAGCTGGGACGGTTTCTCTTCCGGCAGTCTGCATACAGGGTGAACTGGCTCACCACCAGCACCTCCCCTCCCACATCCTTTAAGGACAGGTTGGTCTTTCCATTTTCATCCTCAAAGATCCTTAATTTACAGATCTTATCTGCCATTTTATCTGCGACGGCCTCGTCGTCCTCGTCGGATACGCCAAGGAGGATAAAAAATCCCTTTCCAATGGATCCGATCACCTCCCCGTCCACGCGGACGGACGCTTCCGTAACTCTCTGAAGTACAGCCTTCATGCCTTTCCTCCGTTTTCCGGTTCCGTGCCCTGTCCCGCCTTCTGTCCTTCCACGATCTCCCGCGCCCGCTGGGCCTGCTGCCTGGCCTCCTCCTGGAGACGCTCTTCCTCCAGCTTCTTTTCGGCCTCTTCTCTCCGGGTCCGGCCGATCTCCATGATCGCCTGGTTCAGGGAAAACATTTTTGCATCCAGCATATCCACCATATCGGCGCAGGCCTTCAGCTCTGTTTCCAGATAATCCGGCGGGTTTCCTTCAAATTTATATGCGATCTTGTGCTCCAGGGAAGCCCAGAAATCCATTGCAATGGTGCGGATCTGGATCTCGACCTTTGTATCCATCTTTCCATCGGTCAGATATACCGGGATCGTCACCACCATATGATAGCTCTTGTAGCCGTTGGATTTGGGATACTTGATGTAGTCCTTCACATGGAGCACCGTGATATCTGCCTGCCGGGCGATCATATCCGCAATGGGATAAATATCCGACATGAATGAGCAGATGATCCGGATCCCTGCGATATCGTTTAAGTATTCCACCATATTATCGATGGTAACGTCAATGCCGTCGTTCTGAAGCTTTTTCACAATACTGGACGGCGTTTTCAGCCGGGATGTGATATGTTCGATGGGGTTATAATTATACAACTGGATGAACTCATTGTTCAGGATCTCGATCTTGGTGTTGATCGATTTCAGCGCAGAGCTGTATAAAAACATGGTCGTTTTCCACTGGTCCACCTGTTCAAAGGATTTTGGATCTTTTGTCATACTGCTGCCCCCTCTCTGCACAGGGCAGGAAACTGCTTCCTATTTTCTTATATTCTGTTTCCTGGTCTTATAACTTGATATTCTTTAAAAGAGCGGCAAGGCCTGTGCTTGCCTGGCCTTCTTCTTTATAATCGTAGGTGCTGTGGGATTCAGCCTCTGCCGTTTCCTCTGCCAGTACCTTCATGCTGAGGCTGATCTTATTGTCAGCAGTGGAAAGGATCTTCACCCTTACCTCCTGGCCTTCCTTTAAGACAGCTCCCGGATGCTTGATCCTCTGGGTGCTGATCTGGGAGATATGAAGCAGGCCTGTGAGGCCGTTCTCCAGGGCCACGAAGGCGCCATAGGGCTTTATGGTCTCCACTGTACCATTCATAACAGCTCCCACCTCACACTTTTCGATCTTCCTGTTTGTTTCCGCCTGTTTTTTCTCCCGGGCCGGTTCCCGTCCTGAAAGCACCAGACGGCGTTCCTCCTCATCAGCAGTGATCACGGTCACCTCAATGGTCTTTCCATCCCACTCCTTTAAGTCCTCCACATACTCGTCAGACAGACGGGACGCGGGGATAAAGCCGCGGATCCCCTCCAGATACGCAACGGCTCCGGCATTGACCACCTCGCTGATCTTTACCTTAACAACGGTACGCTCCTCCATCAGCTTCTTTAATTTATCCCAGGCCAGGACTGCGTTGGCCTCTTTCTTTGAAAGGACCATATTTCCTTCGCCGTCGTTGGTAGCCATCACCGTTGCGGTGATCTCATCTCCGGGGTGGACCGCTTCCTGCATATTAAAATCCGGATCCTCGCTCAGATCCTCTTTCCGGATCACTCCGTCCGCGTAGGTCTTAAGGTCCACGATCACCTGGTCCTCGGTCACGTCGATCACTGTACCTGTGACCACGTCGCCCACTCGTATTTTCTTAAAGGAGGCTTCCAGCTCTTCCCTGAAATCGTCCATTGTTTCCATACTGTTACCTTCTTTCTTCTTATCTGCATGCGCCGCAGGCGGTCCTCCTTCCGGCCGGCCGGATACTGCGCTACTTCTATTTAATCATACTTTGTCTTATATTTCCAGTGTTTTAAGAGATAAAATTGTGCGGAATACACAAAATGGCCGCAGAGTGCCGCCACTCCACAGCCATTTTATCTTTTCAGTATCCGCTCTGTTCTGTCTCGGCCTACTTTTTCAGCAGCTTTTCCACGTCCTTCCAGAGCTTTTTTACCTCTTCCTGATCCTCCAGCCGGTCTTTCTGGATCCGGATGATATTCTCCAGAGCCGCATTGGCTCCCTCCGCATTCAGCTTCTTATCACAGGTCTTTTTCGCCTTTGTATACGGATCCATACTCTCCTGGTCCTTTTCCTGGTCCTCCTGGAGCTTCTGGATCTTATCCACCAGCTTTTTCGCCTCTTCGGGTTTGTTTTCTGCTTCCAGCCAGTTTAAAAGGGACTCCTTGTTCTCTGCGCTGATCTTATCCAGTGCGATACTGCCCTTTAACATCTCTTTCATATTATCGGCAGTCGCATCCTCGTATTTTACCTGTTCCTCATCCGTCTCCGCTGCGAATCCGGTGACAGGAACAGAAAGAAGGCAGAGCAACAGGCTGAAAATAAAGAATATCCTTTTCATTCCGCTTCCTCCTTTATATGTTCCATAGTATCACATTTCTGTCCTCTCGTCTGGGGCAAAGCTGCGGCAATCCTGCGGCAGTGTGATCTCAAATTCTGCGCCCTTCTGTGTGTCTGCCGCACGCACGCTGCCGCCCATGTACTCCAGGGAGCACCTTGCAATGGCCAGACCCAGTCCATGGTTTCCGCCCTTGCCCTTGTAGAACCGGTCAAACAGATGCTCCGTACCGCCCTCTGGAAACCCAGGCCCGTCGTCGGTCACCGTAATAAGGATATCCCCCTCCTTTTCCCGCACCGCCACAGCCACCTGGGTCCCAGCATACCGGATACAGTTGGACATCACATTGGAGAACGCCCGCTCCAGGAGCATGGCGTCAGTAATGATCTTATGCTCCTCCCCCGGCTGAAATACCAGCTTTATGTTTTTTGAGTAGGCAAAGCCCTCCAGACACTCCAGCCGCTCTTCGATGAAGCCGTTGACTGCCAGCTCCACCGGAACCACCTGGTATCTAAGCTGGTCCATCCTGGTCAGCGTAAGGATCCCGTCCACTACCTCTGTGAGCCGGGTGCTCTCATCCAGGATCACGGAGGCCGCCTGGGCCACATCCTCAAATACCCCGCACTGGATCCCCTGGGCATAGCCGCTGATGGACATGAGCGGCGTCCGAAGCTCATGGGAAGCGTTCTGGAAAAATGTGCGCTCCGCCTGGTCTGCCTGGGCCAGCTTCTCCTGCATATGGTTGATCTCGCCCTCCAGCTCGCACAGCTCCTTCACCGTGGCCCCGGTCTCCACTCTCTTGAATTTTTTCTCACCGATCCCCCTGGCGGCTTCACAGAGCCGCTGGACCGGTACGGAAATACTGCCGGCCACCAGCCAGAATAAGGCGATGGCAGCGGCGGCGATGACGCTCATGGTCAGAAGCACCACCCGTGTGATCTGATCCATCATGGCCGTTGTGTCATGGACCGGACAGTACAGGAGGATGTGGCGCACCTTCTGGTCCTTTTCCCGTTCTGAAGGCGTCACATACTTATAATATAGAAGATATTCCTTTTCCTCTATGGTCTCCTCCAGGATCTTATCCTGCTCCCAGAAGCTTTCATCATCTGTGGCCGCATTCAGAAAGGCCGAGTAGATCTGGGACATATCCGCCTGGTCGTCAAAGTTTTTTGGATATACCACCCGGTATTTCTCACTGACCACAAGCATCCGGGCCTCCCCGGCTCCGGTCTGGACCGCATCCCTCAGACGGCTTAAGACCGTATCCCCTTCTTCGCCGTCCTCCGGCTCCTCCAGGACCCCATCCACAGTCCTTACCATCGCCTCCAGGTCCCTGCGGGCGTTGAAGTTCATATGGACCTCCAGGGAATACCGGAGTGTCGCCCAGGTAGCCAGAGGAAAGCCGATCAGAAGGATCACCACCGGGAGGAAGATCTTCATGCGGATACTCAGCTTCATTCATCGCCTCCGGCCGTCAGTCTGAACCCATATCCCCATACAGTTTCGATCTTCACTGCACTGTTCTGTTCCTTCATTTTTTTCCGCAGGCGCTTCACCATATCGTCCACCGCCCTGGTGTCCACCTCTTTGCTGTCCACCTTCCACAGGGCCTTTAACAGGTCATCCCGGCTGGCAGCGTGCTCCGGATGCTCCAGCATATGACGCAAGAAATCGAATTCCAGGGGAGTCAGGGCAAACTCCTCTCCCTTAAGGCTAGCAGTCCTCCTGCCCGGGTACAGGACGATGTCCCCCAGCTCCAGGTTCTCGCTGTTTTCCTCCTCCTGGCCGGAAAAAGCGTCCACCCGGCGGAACAGGGCCTTGACCCGGGTGACCAGCTCCAGCGGAAGAAACGGCTTCACCAGATAGTCGTCACTTCCCAAAGTGATCCCGGTGATCCGGTCCAGAGGAGAGTCCTTGGCCGAAACGATAATGATCGGCACATGACTCTTCTGCCGGATCCTGGTACATACGGTCAGCCCGTCCATTCCCGGCATCATCACGTCCAGGATACAGAGATCCGGCATCTGCTCCTCACAGGCCGCCAGGATCGATTCCCCGTCCTCAAAGCATCTTACCTCAAAGCCCTCTTTTTCCAGAAAATTCTGGATCAGAAAGCAGATATTTTTTTCATCGTCAGCCACGTAGATCCGTTTTGCCATTGGCATTCCTCCTTTTTCCAGAGCCGGCTCCTCATCTGTCCATCCATCGGACACGGTACCCCTCCGGGGGAATTGTGCGCCTGGATTCCTGCGGTGTGCGCAGAAACCAGATGCGCGATGGTATAATGTCTGTTATCTCAGACATTATACCATTTTGGCAGTCCCTGGTAAATGGCTGCCGCAGGATTGCCGCAGAAATCGCCGCGGCGGCCCGGAGCTGAATTGTCAGAAATCCTGCCTCCGCTCACTGGTGGGCCAGTAAACAGTCTCATCCGCAGGCCTATTGAAAGCCGATTGAAAGTTTCATCTTATTATTTACTTAACATGGATCTGGTTTTATAATAGATTCTATAATGTGTACAGAAAGGACGGAATATATGATGAAAGACCTGGAGTTTCTCGAACATGTCATCGACCAGAAATCCCAGATGATCCTGGACGCCAACGACAGGATCTGGGAATACGCGGAGCTTGCCTACCATGAGACCCGTTCTGCGGACCTCCTCTGCCAGATCCTGAAGGACGAGGGCTTTTCAGTCACCACTGGAGACGCCGGGATCCCCACCTGCTTCACAGGAACCTTCTCCTACGGTTCCGGAAAGCCGGTCATGGGCATCCTGGGGGAATATGACGCTCTCTCCTCCCTGAGCCAGAAGGCCGCCTCCCCCCGGAAGGAGCCGGTGGAAGCCGGAGCGCCTGGCCACGGCTGCGGGCACAGCGCCCTGGGCACCGGTTCCCTGGCCGCCGTACTGGCTGTAAAGGAATATCTGGTGGAAAATAAAAAGGACGGCACCATCATCTACTTCGGCTGCCCCGCCGAGGAAGGCGCCGGATCCAAACAGTTCATGGCCCGGGCCGGGATGTTCGACAACGTGGATTTTGTATACACCTGGCATCCAGCCACCATCAACGCCGTGGAATGCAATCACAGCAATGCCATCATGGGAGCAAACTTTGAGTTTAAAGGCGTCTCCTCCCATGCCGGCGGTTCTCCCCATCTGGGCCGCAGCGCCCTGGACGCCGCGGAGCTCATGAACGTGGGCTGCAATTATCTGCGGGAGCATATGATCCCGGAGGCCAGGATCCACTACGCCTACATTGACGCAGGAGGGACCGCCCCCAACGTGGTCCAGGACCATGCCGTGATCCGCTATGAGGTCCGTTCTCCATGGGTCTCCCAGGTAAAGGATCTGTTTGAGCGTGTGAAAAACGTGGCCCGGGGCGCCTCCATTATGACCGATACCACTGTGGACTGCGAGCTGGCCATGGCCTTCACCGAATATATCCCCAACAACGCCCTGGCCGCCGTCGCCGACGAATGTATGAAGGAGGTAGGCGCGCCTAAATGGGATGAGGACGACTACGCCATGGCCCGGGAATTTTTAAATACCTACCCGCCGGTGACCATGGAAAACATCAAAAGCCAGATCATCGAGGTCTTCGGTGAGGACCGGCTGGAGGAGATCCTGGAACGGCCCCTGGATTCAGAGATCCATCCCTTTAATCCCGACAAGATCAAGCTGACTGCCGGCTCCACCGATGTGGGCGATGTGGGCTATGCGGCTCCCACCCTGAATATCAACATCGCCACAGCCTGCATCGGCAATGTGGGCCATTCCTGGCAGATGGTTGCCCAGACCTGCAGCCCCCTGGCCCATAAGGGCCTTTTAACCGCCGCCAAGGTCATGGCTCTGGCCTGTGTCCGCACCATGGACCGGCCGGACGTCATCGAAGCGGCCAAAAAGGAGGTCACAAAACGCAACGGCGGCCATTACACCTGCCCGCTGCCGGACAGCGTAATGCCTCCACTGGATACATATTAGGATCCATTCTCACGGCCTGCGGAAAAACGCGGGCCGTGTGCAAAAGGAGGAAAATCCATGATCATCCGTCCCTATCAGCCAGAGGACTGCGAGGCCCTGGCCCGCTTATTTTATGAGACGGTCCACACGGTCAACGCAAAGAATTACACCGAGCAGCAGCTGAACGCATGGGCCACAGGAACCGTAGACCTGGAAGCGTGGGACCGCTCTTTGACGGCGCATTTTACTCTGGTGGCTGAGGAAAACGGCGTTATTACCGGATTTGGAGACATGGATCCCTCCGGATACCTGGACCGGCTGTACGTCCACAGGGATTTCCAGGGAAAAGGCATTGCCTCTGTCCTCTGCGACCGGCTGGAGTCGTCTGTTTCCGGTCTCATCACCACCCACGCTTCCATCACCGCCAGACCCTTTTTTGAAAAACGGGGCTACCGGCTCATAAAGGAACAGCAGGTGGAACGCCAGGGCATCCTACTTACCAACTTTGTTATGGAAAAGCAACAATCTTAAGGAGAGTATTATGAATATTACCATTGCCATTGATTCCCTGAAGGGCAGCCTCTCTTCCCTGGAGGCCGGCCATGCCATTGAAGAAGGGATCCGGCGTGTATACAAAGACGCCGCTGTAAACGTCCGGCCTTTGGCCGACGGAGGGGAAGGGACCGTGGAGGCCCTGGCCTGCGGCATGGGAGGCACCCTGGAAACAGTAACCGTCACCGGTCCCATGGGAAGGCCTGTGGACTGCCAGTATGGCATCCTTCCGGAAAGCGGCACGGCTATCATTGAAATGTCTGGAGCCGCCGGGATCACCCTGGTTCCGGATGCAGAAAAGGATCCTATGAAAACCACCACCTTTGGGGTCGGTGAGGTGATCCGGGCTGCCATCCAGAAGGGCTGCCGCAGATTCATCGTGGGCATCGGCGGCAGCGCCACCAATGACGGAGGCGCAGGAATGCTCCAGGCCCTGGGATATGGGATCCTGGACCGGGACGGAAACCAGATCCCTCCGGGAGCCCAGGGGCTGGCACAGATCGCATCCATCTCCTCCGAGCACGTCCTGCCGGAGCTTTCGGAATGTACCTTCCGGATCGCCTGCGACGTCAATAACCCCCTCTGCGGCCCCAGGGGAGCCAGCGCCGTCTATGGTCCCCAGAAGGGAGCCGATGAAGCCATGGTCCAGGTCATGGACCGGGGGCTTGCCCATTTTGCAGAGATCGCCGGGAAATGGAATCCCAAGGCAGACCCGGAGTTTCCAGGCACAGGAGCCGCCGGCGGACTGGGCTTTGCCTTTTTAACCTTCACCCGCGCAGTCCTGGAATCCGGGATCCAGATCGTTCTGGAGGAAACGAAGCTGCGGGAGTATGTGAAGGATGCCGACCTGGTGATCACCGGAGAGGGCCGTCTGGACGGCCAGACCGTCATGGGAAAGGCCCCTGTGGGAGTGGCCCGGATCGCCAAAGAATTCCATAAGCCGGTCCTTGCCTTTTCCGGCAGCGTCACCAGGGAAGCGGCAGCCTGCAACAATGCCGGGATCGACGCCTTTTTCCCGATCCTCCGCTCCGTCGTCACCCTGGAGGAGGCCATGGATCCAGAAAACGCCAGAAAAAATATGGCCGACACAGCCGAGCAGGTGCTCCGTCTGATCCAGGCGGTGCAGCCCATGCAGGCTCTCTGACACATATTTCTCTTTAAAAAGCAGCGGCCCTGGCTTCCAGGCGTCCGCTGCTTTTATTATGTCTGTTCTGATTACAGGTTCCTATTCTGACGGCCCTGTCCCGGATCCCAGCTCCCTATTTCCGGCTTCATCACCGCTGAAAAATTCGATCTGGTATTCCACAACGGCCCCCATTTCCTCGTACACATCGTATACGCTGTCTGCCTGGATCACAAATTCCTTTACGGCCCCATCGGGCCCGGTCTTTACCGTGTCCGTCCGGTTTATGGTCCCGGTCAGCTCCTTTCCCTCGGTTCCCGGAAATAGGCTCTGTAAGACCTTATGGCGGATCACATACCTGAGGCCATGGTCCTCCTGGTATTTCTCCACCTTCTGGACCTTCGTTTCCACTGGCTCCGTCCACAGGCCTCCCAGGAGCGTCTTAAGGGACAGCGTCTCTCCTTCCTTTACAGAGGGCTCCATGGAGGACTTATCGGGAAATCCCGCCAGCTGCATGGTCCTTCCTCCGGCATCCTCCTCCATTATATGAAGAAGCGTCAGGCTCCCATCCTTTTCCTTCTGAAACAGCTCCATCCGGTACCAGAACCCCCGTTCATCCGTACCGTACCATACCTTTGTGACAGCCGTGGATGATTCCGTACCCCCGGGTCTCTCCCCATTTTCGCCACCTGGAGCGTCTTTTGTCTCCCAGGCGCTTCCCGTGACCGTCTGGACATAGGCTCCCTCTGTGCGGCTCATGGTCTCCTCCCAGAGAGCATGGACCTCCCGGAGAGGGTCTTTTTTTAGAAAATACAGCACCAATGCCAGACCAGCAAAAAGCAGGATGGCCGCTCCTGTAATTTTTTCTCTTTCATGTTTTCCCCCTAAAAACGTTTTTCTGCTCCCGTGCAGCCGCTCCCAGCTCCACTCAACAGAAAAACCCCGGCAGCCTTTCGGCTCCGGGGTTTTCTTACGCTTGGACACCGGTATCCCGCCTGGGATACCTTCGGACTATTTATTTTCACAGGCGCGCATCAGCGCCTATGGATTTTTACCTAGAATTACTCGATGATTGTAGCAACTCTACCGGAACCTACGGTTCTGCCGCCCTCACGGATAGCGAAACGGAGACCCTGCTCCATAGCTACCGGATGGATCAGCTCGATCGTCATTTCTACGTTATCACCAGGCATGCACATCTCGGTACCAGCCGGGAGTTCGCAAACGCCTGTAACGTCAGTTGTTCTGAAGTAGAACTGCGGACGATAGTTGTTGAAGAACGGTGTATGACGGCCGCCCTCGTCTTTTGTCAGAACGTAAACCTGAGCTGTAAATTTCTTATGGCACTTTACAGAACCCGGTTTTACAAGACACTGACCTCTCTGGATCTCTGTTCTCTGAACACCACGAAGCAGAGCGCCGATGTTATCACCAGCCTGAGCCTGATCCAGGAGCTTACGGAACATCTCGATACCAGTTACAACTGTCTTACGAGTCTCTTCGCTGATACCAACGATCTCGATCTCGTCGTTGAGCTTCAGAGTACCACGCTCTACACGGCCAGTAGCAACTGTACCACGGCCTGTGATTGTGAATACGTCCTCAACCGGCATAAGGAACGGCTTATCTGTGTCACGAATTGGATCCGGAATGTAGCTGTCAACAGCATCCATTAACTCCATAACCTTGTCGCCCCACTCACCGTGCGGATCCTCAAGAGCCTTCAGAGCAGAACCCTGGATGATCGGTGTGTCGTCGCCCGGGAACTCATACTCGTTCAGAAGATCTCTGATCTCCATCTCAACCAGCTCAAGTAACTCAGCGTCGTCAACCATGTCGCACTTGTTCATGAATACAACGATGTACGGAACGCCTACCTGACGGGAAAGAAGGATGTGCTCTCTTGTCTGAGCCATAACACCATCAGTAGCAGCAACTACAAGGATAGCGCCATCCATCTGGGCAGCACCAGTGATCATGTTCTTTACATAGTCAGCATGGCCTGGGCAGTCAACGTGTGCATAGTGTCTCTTCTCTGTCTCGTACTCTACGTGGGAAGTGGAAATTGTGATACCACGCTCTCTCTCTTCCGGAGCCTTATCGATATTTTCAAAAGCAGTAGCTGTGTTACCGGCAACTCTCTCTGCAAGTACCTTTGTAATAGCTGCTGTTAAAGTTGTTTTACCATGGTCAACGTGTCCAATGGTACCAATGTTACAATGCGGTTTAGTTCTGTCAAACTTAGCTTTTGCCATTTTAAAACGTCCTCCTTAATTTGCGCCCATTGGGCTATTCTATTTAACTAGGCTGAATAATATTATATTCTATTCAGAAATGTTTTTCAAGCCTATTTCGCACCTTTTCTTTCAGCGATGATCTTCTCCTGAACGCTCTTCGGTACCTGCTCATATTTCTCAAAGAACATGGAGTAGTTACCACGTCCCTGTGTGCTGGAACGAAGGTCTGTGGAGTAACCGAACATCTCTGCCAGCGGCACGAATGCTTTTACAAGCTTTCCTCCGCCGATGTCCTCGAAGCCCTCGATACGGCCGCGGCGGGAGTTGATGTCGCCGATAACGTCGCCCATGTATTCCTCAGGCATCGTTACCTCTACCTTCATGATCGGCTCAAGAAGCACTGCGCCTGCCTTTGCCATAGCATCCTTGAACGCCATGGATCCGGCAATGTGGAATGCCATCTCGGAGGAGTCGACCTCATGGTAGGAACCGTCGAATACATCTGCGCATACGCCCAGTACCGGGAATCCGCCAAGGATACCAGCCTTTGTGGCCTCTTCGATACCCTCGCCGACAGCCGGGATGTATTCCTTCGGAATCGCACCGCCCACAACGGAGGAAGTAAACTTGAAGGTCTCTTCGCCGTTGGGATCCATCGGTGTGAAGTGTACTTTACAGTGACCGTACTGACCACGTCCGCCAGACTGTTTTGCGTACTTGCTGTCCACATCCACAGCCTTTGTGAAGGTCTCTTTGTAAGCAACCTGGGGAGCGCCCACATTGGCCTCTACCTTGAACTCACGAAGAAGACGGTCAACGATGATCTCAAGATGCAGCTCGCCCATACCGGAGATGATGGTCTGGCCAGTCTCTTTGTCGGTATGAACACGGAAGGTGGGATCCTCCTCTGCCAGCTTTACTAAAGCCTCGCCCATCTTGTCCTGACCAGCCTTGGTCTTGGGCTCGATGGCGATGTCGATAACCGGCTCCGGGAACTCCATGGACTCCAGGATTACCGGATGCTGCTCATCACAGATGGTATCACCGGTGGAAGTTGTCTTGAATCCAACGGCAGCGGCGATATCACCGGAGTAAACCTTGTCAAGCTCCTGTCTCTTGTTGGCATGCATCTGAAGGATACGGCCAACACGCTCTTTTTTATTCTTTGTTGCATTCAGTACATAGGAACCGGAGTTCATTGTACCGGAATACACACGGAAGAATGCCAGTTTACCAACGAACGGGTCGGTCATGATCTTGAACGCAAGAGCAGAGAACGGCTCGTCGTCGGAGGAGTGACGCACGATCTCGTTGCCATCCATGTCAACGCCTTTGATGGGCGGGATGTCAAGGGGAGACGGCATGAACTCGATCACAGCATCCAGAAGCTTCTGAACGCCCTTGTTTCTGTAAGCAGTACCGCAGCATACCGGGATCGCCTGGCATTCGCAGGTAGCCTTACGGAGAACCTTTTTCAGTTCTTCAACGGACGGCTCCTCGCCATCCAGATACATCATCATCAGATCGTCATCCAGCTCGCAGATCTTCTCAACCAGCTCGGTTCTGTAAAGCTCTGCATCGTCCTTCATATCTTCCGGAATGTCAGTTACAGTGATATCATCGCCCTTATCATCGTTGTAGATGTAAGCCTGCATCTCAAACAGGTCGATGATTCCCTTGAACTCGTCTTCCTTACCGATCGGGAGCTGTAAGCAGATGGCGTTCTTTCCGAGACGGGTACGGATCTGGTCTACGCAGCCGTAGAAGTTTGCACCCAGGATATCCATCTTGTTGATGAATGCCATTCTCGGTACGTTGTAGGTATCAGCCTGACGCCATACGTTCTCGGACTGAGGCTCAACACCGCCCTTTGCACAGAAAACGCCGACAGCGCCGTCCAGAACACGCAGGGAACGCTCAACCTCAACAGTGAAGTCTACGTGGCCTGGGGTATCAATGATGTTGATACGGTGCTCCAGAGCGCCTGCCTTGGGCTTCGCCTTTTCCTGAAGAGTCCAGTGGCAGGTGGTAGCGGCTGATGTGATCGTGATACCTCTCTCCTGCTCCTGCTCCATCCAGTCCATGGTAGCTGTGCCTTCGTGAGTATCACCAATTTTATAGTTAATACCAGTGTAATACAGGATACGCTCAGTGGTCGTTGTCTTACCGGCATCGATATGAGCCATAATTCCGATATTTCTGGTTCTCTCCAACGGATATTCTCTTCCAGCCAAGGATTTGTCCTCCTTTTAGAATCTGTAATGAGCAAATGCCTTGTTGGCCTCTGCCATCTTGTGCATTTCCTCTTTCTTCTTTACAGATGCACCGGTGTTGTTTGCTGCATCCATAATTTCGTTTGCGAGTCTTTCGATCTGGGTCTTTTCAGATCTCTTCCTGGAATAGAGAGTGATCCAGCGAAGTCCCAGGGCCTGTCTTCTCTCCGGTTTAACCTCGATCGGTACCTGGTATGTGGCGCCGCCGATACGTTTTGCCTTAACTTCCAGAACAGGCATGATGTTGTTCATGGCTTCTTCAAAAACCTCTACTGCGTCTTTTCCGGTCTTTGCTGCAACTTCCTCAAAAGCGCCGTAAACGATCTTCTGAGCAACGCCCCTCTTGCCGTCTAACATGATGTTGTTGATCAGCTTTGTAACAACCTTGTTGTTGTACAGGGGATCTGCTAATACGTCTCTTTTCTGGGTATGTCCTTTACGTGGCACGTTACTTCCCTCCTTAATCATACATAATTGATTAGCTCATCGGTACTCACATGTTTCCATAAAATGTGTTCGCGCGCGGGTCTATATCTGTGTCCTGCAACCGACAGGTCCAATATCACCGGCACTAAATTACGGAAATCCGGTTTCCGTATACACTTTACTGCTGTTAGTGGGTCCAAATTTTGTGGAGTTTCTGGCTGCCGCTCGTTGGGGCGGGAAACCTGAAATTTCTCAGAGTTCCTCTCTCCCTCTCACTGGGGGGGAAACCAAACTTTTTCAAAGTTTCTGGCTGCCCTCACTGGGGCGGGAAACCCAAACTCCATTTCATTCCGTTCGGGTATCAGTAATTGCTTCGCAATTACTTCTTGTCTTTCGGTCTCTTTGCGCCGTATTTGGAACGGGCCTGCTTTCTGTTGGCTACGCCGGCAGTATCAAGAGTACCTCTGATGATGTGGTATCTGGTACCCGGAAGGTCCTTTACACGGCCGCCGCGGATCAGAACAACAGAGTGCTCCTGAAGGTTGTGGCCCTCACCCGGGATATAGCTTGTTACTTCGATACCGTTGGAAAGACGAACTCTGGCGATCTTTCTAAGAGCGGAGTTCGGCTTCTTCGGGGTTGCAGTCTTAACAGCTGTACAAACGCCTCTCTTCTGCGGAGCGGAAACGTCTGTTGCTTTCTTCTGAAGGGAGTTATATCCTTTCTGAAGAGCCGGAGCTGTGGACTTCTTTGCTGTGGTCTGCCTTCCTTTTCTTACTAACTGGTTAAATGTAGGCATCCTTTTCACCTCCTGTGATATTGTCTGTGGTTGCTGTTTGGTTCAGCTTGATTCTGCGCACAAAAATGGGGCGTACCCCATGCACGCCCCATTATTATATATAGTCTTTTTCCGGCTGTCAAGGAAAAACCTCAAATTTTCCTTTAAAAATACAGAATTTCCTTCCATGACACGCCAGAGACAGTTGTCTCGGGTTTTCTGCCCTTTATAAGCCGGTCCATCCAATGGCCTGAAGGATCGTCAGAGTGGCAAAGGACATCGCGATCTGGCATCCCAGAAGAGGCATCAGCCATTTGGCGTATCTGGCCCAGTCCACCTTTGCGATGGCCAGGGCTCCCATAAGGGTTCCTGCCGTAGGATACAGGCAGTTGGAGAAGCCGTCTCCAAACTGGAAGGCCTGGACCGCAACCTGTCTTGTGATGCCGACCAGGTCCGCGATGGGAACCATTAAGGGCATTACCGCTGCCGCCTGGCCGGATCCGGAGGGGATTAGGAAATTGATCAGCAGATTGGCAATGAACATGAAATTCGCACCCATTACAGATCCCATGCTGGAGATCGGGATGGAAAGCCAGTTGACGATGGTATTCAAAATCTGTCCCTGGGACAGGATCACACCGATGCCATTGGCAAATCCAACAATAAACGCCGCATTGGTCATTTTTGCGCAGCCATTGATAAATTCCTTCGTGGTTCCGTTGACGCCCATTCCATTGAGCAGACCGCAGCCTACGGCCAGGACAAAGAAGGTTGCCGCCATCTGGTCATAGCTCCAGGAAAATTTAATGGAGCCGATCACGATCACCGCGATGGCTGCCACCAGCCCCAGAAGGCTGACCATATGCTTCCAGGACATGGAAGCGTGGATCGTTTCCGTAGTTTCACCTTTTGCTCCCATAAAATCAGCCACGGACATGCCTTCCTCATAGTTCAGGCTCTTCATGGGATCCTTCCGGATCGTTTTCATATAACGCACCGTGAAGAAATAGCAGATGGCGAAGTTAATGATATTCAGCAGGACGCGGACTTCAAATCCAGAAAAGATGGGAAGCTCCGCGATGGGATGCGCCACACCGATGGTAGTTGCATTGGCCCATCCCACATTAAAGCCGGAGTAAGCGCCCATGTAAACAAACAGGAAGCCGGTAAACGCGTCGTATCCAAGGCTGGTGGCGAGAATGATCCCAATGGGGACCAGGGCGACCACCGGATTGGCAAACACACCTGCTGCGCCGCCCACAGACATAAACGCCATGATCAGAAGAGCCAGGACATGGGCGTTGAGCTTCTTATTGGAAGCCAGCCGTCCAAAGGCCGCGTTGATGGATCCGCTTTTTTCAAGCACAGCCACAGCGCCTCCACAGAACATGATCATGAAGATCAGCTTGGCTGATTTGTAAAAGCCTGCCATAACTGCCATGAGAACGCCCCAGGGCCCCACCGGCGTGCTGTCGATCACATGGTACGTTCCGGCAATGACCTTATTCAGGTTTCCCACCTTTTCTGTCTCATAGGCGCCGGCAGGGACGATCCAGGTCAGGACCGCGCATACGATCATAAGCATGAATAACAGAGCACATGTGGTCGGGATCTGAAATTTTTTCTTTTTTTCCATAGTAAGCTCCTTTGTTATTTTAAAAAGTCTTTTGTATACTGGACGAGAACGGCTGTCCCGGCCGCAATGCAGCTGTCGTCAAAAATATTTTTTGAGTTGTGCAGCCCATGACGTGTATTGGGATCCACATCGTTTCCAGACCCCAGCCGGAACTGGGCGCCAGGAGCCAGAAGCGGGAACAGGAAGGAAAAATCCTCTGATCCCAGAGACGGATTCTGAACTGTGATCACATGGTCCGCTCCAATGGTCTTCTCTGCGGCAGTCCGCAGTCCTTCGATCACATTCCTGTCATTTACCAGCGGCGGCATTCCCTTTTCCCACCGGATTTCTGCGCTTCCTCTCATAGCCTCCGCACAGGAAATACAGATCCGGTCAATGGCCGCCTGCATTTTCTCCCTGCTCTCTGCGTTCAGGCTCCGCAGGGTCCCGCTCATTTCCACAAAGTCCGGGATCACATTGGGCGCTTTTCCTCCGTGAATGCTGCCTATGGTCATAACCGCCGGATAGACCGGATGGTTCTCACGGGACACGACGGTCTGAAGCTGGGCCATTATGTAGCCGCTGATGGCGATGGGATCGATGCAGTTTTCCGGATGGGCTCCGTGGCCTCCCTTGCCGCTTACCTTAATATAGAAGGTATCGCAGGAGGCATTGGCCGGTCCCTCCTTGAGTCCAATGGAGCCAGCCGGGTATTCCGGGGACACATGAAGCCCCACCAGCACATCCGGCTTCACCGGCTCATAAAATTTACAGTCCAGAAGCTGCCTGGCCCCAGTGCCGCGCTCCTCCGCCGGCTGGAATAGGAACAGTACATTTCCGCTCAGCTGATCCCGGAGCTCCGAAAGGACCCTGGCACAAAACAGGAGGACTGTGGTATGGATATCGTGTCCGCAGGAATGGCAGACGCCGTCCACAGAGGAGGCATACGGAAGACCCGTTTTTTCAGACATGGGCAGGGCGTCTATGTCCTCCCGGATCGCAACGGTTTTCCCTGGTCTTCCTCCCTTTAGGAAACCGACCACGCCGGTCTTCAGGCCGATCTCCATGATCTCGATCCCGTATTCCTCCAGCTTTTCCCGGATCAGGGCTGTCGTCCGGTTCTCTTCGTTGCTCAGCTCCGGATTTGCATGGATATGTCTTCGGATTCCGATCATATCCGCCTCGTGCTGTTTTATAAGTTCCATTACATCAGCCATATTTTCCTCCTTTTTCCATATAAATTTATAATTATGAAAATATTATAATTTTTTATGAAGTTTTTGTAAAATACCTTTTTATCCATACGGTATACATAAAACACTATATCTATCCATTGCAGACATTCTATATTCTATGATACAATATCCCAAAATAAATATACCTTACCGAATCCCCATAAGGAGGAATCCTATGATCCCCGATGAACGCACCTGCCAGTATTTCATAACAATTGCCCGGGAAAAAAATATTTCCCGGGCCGCACGATCTCTTTATATTTCCCAGCCGTCCTTAAGCCGTTTTCTCACCGGACTGGAAAAAGAACTGGGTACTCCGCTTTTTATACGAAATAACGGGATCCTGTCCCCTACGCCGGCAGGAGAACTGTTTTTCCAGTATATTGCCAGCTTAAAGGGATTGGAATCCCGCTTTTCAAATGATCTTTCCTCTCTTTTGCTTCCCCAGAAACAGACTCTGAGGATCGGAGCAGGCTCCATCACCAGTCCCTTTCTGGCTGAGAAGGTTTTCCCCATACTCCACAGGGAATACCCCGATGTGGAGCTGTCCCTGACCGAGGATATCCATATCCATCTTCTGTCCCGAATGGAAAAGGGCGAGCTGGACCTGTCCGTGCTGGTCGCTTCCGGAGCAGATGTGGCTTCCAACCGCTTTGTCAAAGTCCTTGCCCGTGCCCCACGGCTTTTCATGATTTCCCGATCCCATCCCCTGGCCAGCCTTGTCGCGCGCCCGGAAAAAAATTCCGTCGAAAATCCCCAGAAATTTTCTCTTCATCATCTGGAAAACCAGACCCTGGTCTCCGGTATTCCCGGTCAGAAAATATGTGAGGATATCAGCCAGATCATCACGAAATACAGGCTTAACAACCTTTCGCTGGTTCCTGTTCAAAACCGCAAAACAAATATCGCCATGGCCGAATGCGGTCTTGCCATTGCTTTTCTCCCTGCTATTTATGTAACAAAACCGGAAAATCATCCTGAGCTGCTCTATCTCTATTCCGATGACCCTCTCGCCCAATGGTGCATGACCGTGCGTCATAAAAACAGCCGCCTGATTCCCATTGAACGCCGCTTCATCGACCTTGCTTCCGCTGTCTTTTCAGGAAAGGAGCCGGTATGACTCCGGCGTCCTTTCTAGTCTGACTTTTCCTGGCCTACACAGAACATATCCGCTGTCACATCTGCCAGCAGCTTCCCGTTCTCATCAGTCACCTCGCCCCGGACGATGGTGATGACCCGGCCCCGGCGCACCAGGATCCCCCGGGCTGTCACCCTCCCCTGGGACACGTTGCCGATAAAGTTCACATGGGCGCTCTGGGTCACATATTTTCTCCCGTCCGCCCGGGCAGTCAGCCCCGTTACCACATCCGCCAGGGAGTAGAGCAGCCCTCCGTGGATCATGCCCATGATGTTGAGCCCGTCCGGATGGACCTCCATGGAGATCTCGCTGCACTCGGTGGAGATTCTTTCGATCTTCATATGGTTATGGCGCATGAATGGATTATTTGCCAGGTATTCGTCTGCATTGATACAATTCTTTTCTTCTGCCATGTGGTTTCCTTTCTGTCTCCGGCTCCAGGCCGGGTATTTTAACCCTAACATCTTACCATAAGTATCTGCCGTTTACAAACCTTTCATTCCTCGGCCGGGTCAGGAGCTACCCGTTTTCCAGGGCTGCCTCCCGGCATCTCCGGGCGAAAGCCCGTTCCATTTCATAATAATACTGTTCCCTGGGGCCAAACTCCTCTCCACTTTTCCTCATGGACTCCAGGATCCTCAGATTCCGCTCCGGGTCCCGGATCCTCATTTTCCGGTGTTCGATCCAGATGTCTTCCTTCCATATAATACCAAATGGGCACACCGTTTCATGGACCCGGCCCTTCCATACGGCCCCAGGCCCTCTGCGGATCAGCCGTTCCCGGTAAAAGGCTGCGGCCAGGGAACCGTCCCGGCGGAACGCTGCCGCATACTTCATCATCACCACATCCGGAAGACAGCGTTCCCGTCCCAGCCGCTCCTTCAGATCCAGCAACTTCCTCCGCTGGTCCGGCCGCACCACATCGTCGGCGTCCAGCCAGAACAGATACGTCCCCCGGCCCTGGGAAAATGAGAAATTCCTGGCGGCGGCAAAGTCGTCCCGCCATGGAAAATCAAAGACCCTGGCTCCGCGCTCCATGGCCGCCGCCTTCGTTCCGTCTGTGGATCCGGTGTCCGTCACAAGGATCTCATCCGGGAACCCGGCCACGCTGTCCAGGCACCGCCCCAGCACCTCCTCTTCATTTTTTACGATCATGCAAAGACTCACGGAGACCACAGCCACGCCCCGCTTTCACACGGTTTTACTGCCAGTATATGTCCCGTGCGAAAACAGTTGAATGTTTCTCCGAAAAGACTTACAATAAGACCATGAAAACGACGCCGGAGCAAGAAAGCTCCGGACCACAAGGAGGAACCTGATATGAAACTCGTGATCATCGAGCCCCTGGGCGTCAACGATGAAAAGCTGCTGTCCATGGCAAAGGACATGCTGCCCGCAGACCTGGAGATCGTATATTACAATACCCGCGTCACCGATACGGAGACCCTCATTGAACGGGGCCATGACGCGGACATCATCGCCGTATCCAATCTTCCCATGAACGCCGACGTGATCAACGGCTGCAAAAACTTAAAGATGCTGTCTGTGGCCTTCACCGGCGTGGACCACATCGCCATGGACGCATGTAAGGCCAACGGCGTTCTGGTCAGCAACTGTGCGGGCTACTCCACCGCCGCCGTGGCCGACCTGGTATTTGGCATGATCATTGCCCTGTACCGGAACATGATCCCCTGCAACGACGTGGTGCGGAAGGAAGGCACCAAGGACGGACTGGTGGGCTTTGAGCTGGAGGGCAAAAAATTCGGTGTCATCGGTACCGGAGCCATCGGCCTCCGCACTGCCGCCATCGCAAACGCCTTCGGCTGCCAGGTCCTGGCGTACAGCCGCACGAAAAAGGATATCCCCGGGATCACCTATGTGGATATGGATACGCTCCTCTCTTCCTGTGATATCGTTTCCCTCCACACTCCTTTAAATTCCGATACCAGAGGACTCATTGGAAAAGAGGAGCTGGCAAAAATGAAACCGTCGGCCATCCTCATCAACACCTCCCGCGGTCCTGTGGTGGACAGCGCCGCCCTGGCAGACGCCTTAAATAATGGCCGCCTGGCCGGAGCCGGGATCGATGTATTTGAGACTGAGCCGCCCATCGCCAAGGACCATCCCCTCCTCACAGCAAAAAATGTCATCGCCACTCCCCATGTGGCCTTCGCCACAAAGGAGGCTCTGGAAAAACGTGCCGTTATCGTTTTTGACAATGTGGACAAGTGGTTAAAGGGCACGCCCCAGAACGTGATGTAGGCCTGCTTTTCCACAGAGAGCGTCTGCTGTCAGCCGTTTTTCCCCATTCCAGAAAAAAATTCCCGGAAGCGTGTAAAACGCCGCCGGGAATTTTTATTTTCTTTTTTAAATCTTATACCAGAGCGCTGCCCAGGTCCTCATAGCCCTCTGTGGACGGAAGCTCAAATTTCACTTCCTGTCCCGGATTATTGATGTTCATATGCATTTCCATCACATACGAAACGGTTTCAGACTCCCCAGTCTCGCTGTCGGTCATGACCATATCCATATCCAGGCTCATATCCTCTTTGACATAATAGCCGTTCTGATCCACAATGGCCTTGCCGGATGCGCTGCGGATATTGTAGGAAACCGTATATCCGTTGTAAAGGGTATCCATATCTCCAACGATGCCGTTTAAAAAGGAGTTCATATTGTCCGTATTGATGCCGTATGTAAGGACTGTATTTCCATCCTCAGTAGTCATGGCCATATCCTTCATCATAGCCAGATCCATATCCACGCTCTCCAGATTGCTGGCAACCTGGTCCAAGGCCTCGTCCAGGGGCATTTCCTGTTTCATCTTCATGCCCATCATGTCCATATAGTACATATTGTCTGTATAGAACATCTGGAACGGGATATCGCTTCCCAGCATGGTCATGCTTCCGTCAGCCACGAACTCCAGGTTTCCGGTCTGGGCTCCGCGGACCTTCATGTTCATATCCATGTTGGTGTCAATGGAAACGCCTTCCATGGTCATGGACATCTTCATATCTGCCTGGGCATCCATGCTGTCTAAGGTATTTGTCTTTTCCTGGGCCGCCAGATACGCCTCCAGAGCCGCCGGGTCATTGGACGCGTCGGGCTTCACTTCCTCAGCCGGCTGGATCTCTGCCGCCGGGACCTCCACCTTCTTTTCCTGGACCACTCCGTCTACGACCCAGGCACCCTGGTCATTGACCTCATAACCGCCGGCCTTGGCCGTCAGATTATAAAGGGAAACCTGTGCATAGCCGTCGTTATCAAAAATATAACACTCTGCAATGCCGTCCTGGTTTCCGTCCAGCCAGTACCATCCGTTCCTGCAGTAGGAGCCGTCGTCATTCTCGTACCGCCAGCCGTTCATATCCTGGCTCCACTGGCCTGCAAATGCGGTAAAGGAAACGGCCAGGGTGGCTGGAACGACTGTCAACAGAAGCTTTTTCCAATTTTTCATAGCTTATTTCCTTCCTTATTATATGAATACTATTCCATTACAGGCTGTACCTGAACTTCTCCATTCTCAACCCAGGCACCATCCATATTTACATCATAACCGGCAGCCTTACTGGTCAGGTTATAAAGGGAAACGAGAGCATAACCATCGTTATCGAAGCAATAGCACTCTGCCTCGCCGTCCCCATTTCCATCCAGCCAGAACCAGCCGTTCTTGCAGTAGGAGCCGTCCTCGTTCTCATACCACCAGCCGTTCATATCCTGATGCCACTGGCCTGCAAACGCAGTAAAGGAAAACATCATAGCCGCCGGAACCACTGCCAATAAGATCTTCTTCCAATTTCTCATATCGTCGTCCTCCTGAAAAATAATATATTGTAATATGTGACGATATTATATCAATTTTTATGGCAATATTCAAGTTTTTTTCATGATTTTTCCGTATGTCTTTGTGCACATTCCACTATTTTATTGTCAGATATACGACTGTTCCACCTGGATCACCGCATAATAGTTCTCCCAGGTCTCCTGAACGATCTTCTCGATCTCCTCCTTCACCTGGGCATGGGTCCTGTGGAAGCCATAGGGAACCACTGCATCAAAGACCAGATTCGTATGAGTCGGCCCCTGTACCATCCGCAGATCATGGATGGTCACGCCCTCCAGCCGCTCCGCGATCTTCAAAGCCAGAATTCTGCGGATCTCTGCCACCTTCTCATTATTCACTTCAATGGGATCCATATGGATCACCGCCTCGCAGCCCAGCTTCTGGTTCAGCTCCTTCTCGATCCGGTCGATGACGTCGTGGATCTCAAAAATGTCGCTGTTTCCCGGAACCTCGCCGTGAAGAGAGATCATCCGTCTTCCGGGGCCATAGTCATGGACCACCAGATCGTGGATCCCGATGATCTCCTCATGGGCCAGGACCAGCTTCTTGATCTCCTCCACGAACTCCGGAGACGGCGGCTGTCCCAGAAGCGGATTTAACGTATCCCGGGCGGCGCTGTAACCGGCATAGAGTACGAAGCAGGCCACGATGCAGCCGCACCAGCCGTCGATGTTGTAGCCGGTAAAGTGGGCAACCATCATAGAGAACAGCACTGCCAGGGTCGCCACCGAGTCGCTTAAGCTGTCCATGGCCGTGGCCTTCATGGCCTCTGAATCGATCCTGGTCCCGATCTTCCTGTTATAATAGCTCATATAAAGCTTCACACAGATGGATACGCAGAGGATCAGCACCGGAAGGACTCCGGCCTCCACCGGCTCCGGCGTACGGATCTTCTCAATGGACGTTTTTAAAAGCTCAAAGCCCATGAGCATGATGACCATGGAAACGCCAAAGCCGGATATGTACTCAAACCGCCCGTGGCCAAAGGGATGGTCCGCATCTGGCTTCATGCCGGAAAACCGGAAGCCCACCAGAGTGATAAACGAAGAACCTGCGTCCGACAGGTTGTTGAAGGCGTCGGCGGTGATGGCAATGGAGCCGCTTAAAACGCCTGCCAGGTATTTCCCCATAAAAAGCAGCACATTCAGGCCGATCCCCACAATGCTGCACAGCATCCCATAGGCCCGGCGGACTCCCTGGTCCTCTGCCTGGTCATGGTTCTTAATAAAAATTCTGGACAATAACGTGATCATATGGTTTTCTCTTCCTAACTCTCCAAAATGTGAAACAGCGAGGGAGCCTTCTGCTCCCCCGCCGCAATTCATTTTCTTTATTTTATTCCTCGGTGTCCACAGCCTCTTCGGGCTCGGAGCTCTCCATATCATCGAAGTTCTCCTCAGCCTCCTGGGTATCATCTTCATTTAAGATGATCTCCTCCGCTTCCTCAATGGGAGCGTCTTCCTCGGGCTGGAGCTGGGCCATGGCCTCAGCCTGCTGGGCCTCGAATTCTGCGTCTGTTCCCAGGTGGATGTCACGGTAGCGCTTCATTCCCGTACCTGCCGGGATCAGCTTACCGATGATCACGTTCTCCTTCAGACCGATCAGATGGTCCACCTTGCCGTTGATGGCAGCCTCTGTGAGGACCTTGGTGGTCTCCTGGAAGGAAGCCGCAGATAAGAAGGAATCCGTAGCCAGGGATGCCTTTGTGATACCCAGCATCACCTGCTTACCTTCTGCCGGTTTCTTTCCTTCAGCGATGAGCTTCTCGTTCATCTCGTTGAAGTCCAGAACGTCCATGGAGGTTCCCGGAAGCACCTCAGAGTCTCCGCTCTCTTCCACGCGGATCTTCTTTAACATCTGGCGGACGATCATCTCAACGTGCTTGTCGTTGATCTCTACGCCCTGTAAACGGTATACACGCTGTACCTCGCGGATCATATAATCCTGTACGGCGCGGACGCCCTTTACCTTCAGAAGATCGTGGGGGTTGATGGAACCCTCGGTGAGTACGTCGCCGGCCTCCAGTACCTGTCCGTCCAGTACCTTGATCCTGGATCCATAGGGGATCAGGTAGGTCTTGGAGTTTCCGGTCTCTGTATCCGTAACGATGATCTCGCGCTTCTTCTTTGTATCCTTAATGGTGACCACACCGCCGAACTCAGCGATGATGGCAAGTCCCTTGGGCCGTCTTGCCTCGAACAGCTCCTCGACACGGGGAAGACCCTGTGTGATATCGCCGCCGGCAACGCCGCCTGTATGGAAGGTACGCATGGTCAGCTGGGTACCCGGCTCACCGATGGACTGGGCCGCGATGATCCCGACTGCCTCGCCCACCTGTACCGGCTGGCCGGTGGCCATATTGGCGCCGTAGCATTTTGCGCAGACACCGATGTGACACTTACAGGTCAGTACAGTACGGATCTTAACGGTCTTTCTTCCTAACTTATCCAGGACCTTCATAACGGCAGCCGCACGCTTGGGCGTACACATATGGTTGGCCTTTACGACTACCTCTCCTGTATCCGGATCCACGATATCCTCGGCGATGTATCTGCCGGTGAGACGCTCCTCCAGGCTCTCGATGGTCTCCTTGCCGTCGGCAAAGGCCTCGATCTCCATGTAGGGGATCTCTCCCTTTCCTTCACAGCAGTCCGTCTCACGGATGATCAGATCCTGGGATACGTCTACCAGACGTCTGGTCAGGTAACCAGAGTCGGCGGTACGCAGAGCCGTATCGGACAGACCCTTACGGGCTCCATGGGCAGAGATGAAGTACTCCAGTACGTCCAGACCTTCACGGAAGTTGGACTTAATGGGAAGCTCGATGGTGTGACCGGTAGTATCGGCCATAAGGCCTCGCATTCCAGCCAGCTGCTTGATCTGCTTATCAGAACCTCGGGCTCCGGAGTCAGCCATCATGAAGATGTTGTTGTACTTATCCAGGCCAGTCAGCAGATCGTGGGTCAGCTGATCGTCCGTCTCCTTCCAGGTATCGATCACCTCTTTATAACGCTCCTCCTCGGTGATAAGACCGCGGCGGAAGTTCTTGGCGATCCGGTCCACAGTGGCCTCTGCATCCGCTAAAAGCTGTTTCTTGGAGGCCGGAACGGTCATATCGGAAATGGATACGGTCATGGCCGCTCTTGTGGAATATTTATAACCAATGGCCTTGATGTCATCCAGGGTAATGGCAGTCTGCATTGCCCCGTGAGTGTTGATGACCTTCTCAAGGATCTGTTTTAACTGTTTCTTCTTTACAAGGAAGTCGATCTCCGGCTTTAACTCGTTGCCCGGGATGGTCCGGTCCACAAAGCCCAGGTCCTGGGGGATGATCTCGTTAAAGAGGATACGGCCCACGGTGGTCTCCACGATGCCGGTCATCTCGGTGCCGTCAGCCATGGTCCTGGATACGCGCACCTTGATCCTTGCATGAAGGGTCACAACGCCGTTTTCATAGGCCAGGATCGCTTCATTTTTGCTCTTAAAGTATTTTCCTTCTCCCGGAGCTCCCGGTCTTTCCTGGGTCAGGTAATAGATACCCAGAACCATATCCTGGGACGGAACGGCCACGGGGCCGCCGTCGGACGGCTTTAACAGGTTGTTGGGAGAAAGCAGAAGGAATCTGCACTCCGCCTGGGCTTCCATGGAAAGGGGAAGGTGTACGGCCATCTGGTCACCGTCGAAGTCGGCGTTGAAGGCTGTACATACCAGGGGATGGAGCTTGATGGCCTTACCTTCGACCAGAATGGGCTCGAAAGCCTGGATACCAAGTCTGTGGAGTGTAGGAGCACGGTTTAACATAACGGGATGCTCTTTAATTACATCCTCCAGTACGTCCCACACCTCTGTCTGGAGGCGTTCCACCATCTTTTTGGCGTTTTTGATGTTATGGGCAGTTCCGTTGGCAACCAGTTCCTTCATAACAAAGGGCTTGAAGAGCTCGATGGCCATCTCCTTGGGGAGACCGCACTGGTAGATCTTGAGCTCCGGTCCAACAACGATAACGGAACGGCCGGAATAGTCCACTCGCTTACCCAGAAGGTTCTGACGGAAGCGGCCCTGTTTACCCTTTAACATATCGGAAAGGGATTTTAAGGCACGGTTTCCGGGACCTGTTACAGGTCTTCCCCGTCTGCCGTTGTCGATCAGGGCGTCCACAGCCTCCTGGAGCATACGCTTCTCATTGCGGACGATGATGTCCGGAGCGCCTAATTCCAGAAGTCTTGCCAGACGGTTGTTGCGGTTGATGATCCTTCTGTATAAGTCGTTTAAGTCCGATGTGGCGAAACGGCCGCCGTCCAGCTGTACCATGGGACGGATATCCGGCGGGATCACCGGGATCACGTTCATGATCATCCATTCCGGCTTGTTTCCGGACTGGCGGAAGGCATCCACCACCTCCAGGCGCTTGATGATACGGGCACGCTTCTGTCCGGAGGACTCCTGAAGAGCCTTTCTTAACTCCTCAGAATCCTTCTCCAGGTCAATAGACCTCAAAAGCTCCTGGATGGCCTCGGCACCCATTCCTACACGGAAGGTGCCGTAGCCATATTTGTCAACTGCGTCGCGGTACTCCTTCTCAGAAAGCACCTGCTTTAACTGGAGACCGGTATCGCCCGGATCCAGCACGATATAAGAAGCGAAGTACAGTACCTTCTCCAGGACCCTCGGAGAGATGTCCAGGATCAGTCCCATACGGCTCGGGATACCCTTGAAATACCAGATGTGGGAAACCGGAGCGGCCAGAGCGATATGGCCGATACGCTCACGGCGCACACTGGACTTGGTAACCTCAACGCCGCATCGGTCACAGATAACGCCCTTATATCTGATCTTCTTGTATTTACCACAATGACACTCCCAGTCCTTGCTGGGCCCGAAGATTCTTTCACAGTACAGGCCGTCCTTTTCCGGCTTTAAGGTCCTGTAGTTGATGGTCTCCGGCTTTTTTACCTCGCCGTGGGACCATTCCAGGATCTTTTCCGGAGAAGCAAGTCCGATACGGATCGCGTCAAATGTCATCGGCTGATAAGTTTCATTTGTCTCAGGCATGAACGGTACTCCCTTCTATTAATTATCTTTTTCAGAATAGTCGTCATCGATGTAGCCGTCCTCTTCCTCCGGCCCGTCGATATAGTCGTCATCCTCAGAATCCACCAGCTCTCCGTCCTTGAACTCCTGCTTCTGGAAGCCATAGCTGCCGAAGGATTCCTCTTTCTCGTCGTAACGTCTGTCGCCTTCGATGATGGAGCGCAGATCCAGGTCGGTGTCTGCGTAATCGATGTTCTCGGACATCTCCACTTCCTCGCCGTTGTCTTTCAGGACTCTCACGTCCAGACCCAGGGACTGGAGTTCCTTTAAGAGTACCTTGAAGGACTCGGGGATACCCGGCTCCGGAATGTTCTCGCCCTTGATGATGGCCTCGTAGGTCTTCACACGGCCCACAACGTCATCGGACTTCACGGTCAGGATCTCCTGGAGCGTATAGGATGCACCGTATGCCTCCAGGGCCCATACCTCCATCTCACCGAAACGCTGTCCGCCGAACTGGGCCTTACCGCCGAGAGGCTGCTGGGTAACCAGTGCATATGGGCCAGTGGAACGTGCATGGATCTTATCGTCTACCAGATGGTGGAGCTTTAAGTAATGCATGTGTCCGATGGTGGTGGGGCTGTCAAAGGGTTCTCCGGTACGGCCGTCGCGCAGCTGCACCTTACCGGTACGGCTGATGGGCACTCCCTTCCAGAGACCGCGGTGCTCTAAGTGGGTTCCCAGATATTCCATGACCTCCGGCTTGATCAGATCTGCATATTTCTCATGGAATGCATCCCATTCCATATTTACATAATCGTTGGCCAGCTCCAGGGTATCCTGGATATCATCCTCGTTGGCTCCGTCGAAGACCGGCGTGGACACATTGAAGCCCAGGGCCTTGGCAGCCAGGCTTAAGTGGATCTCCAGCACCTGTCCGATGTTCATACGGGACGGCACGCCCAGGGGGTTCAATACGATATCCAGCGGACGGCCGTTGGGTAAGAACGGCATATCCTCAACCGGGAGCACACGGGAAACAACACCCTTGTTTCCGTGACGGCCGGCCATCTTATCGCCCACGGAGATCTTTCTCTTCTGGGCAATGTAGATCCTTACGGACTGGTTCACGCCGGGAGCCAGCTCGTCGCCGTTCTCTCTTGTGAATACCTTGGCGTCCACGATGATGCCGTAAGCGCCGTGGGGCACCTTAAGGGAGGTGTCGCGGACCTCTCTTGCCTTCTCGCCGAAGATGGCGCGGAGGAGCTTTTCTTCTGCGGTCAGCTCAGTCTCTCCCTTGGGAGTTACCTTACCTACCAGGATATCGCCGGCACGGACCTCTGCGCCGATGCGGATGATGCCGCGCTCGTCCAGATCCTTTAAGGCGTCATCGCCAACGCCGGGAACGTCTCTGGTGATCTCTTCCGGTCCTAACTTGGTGTCTCTGGCCTCTGCCTCGTACTCCTCGATATGGACGGAGGTATATACGTCGTTCTGGACCAGCTTCTCACTTAACAGTACAGCGTCCTCATAGTTGTAGCCTTCCCAGGTCATGAAACCGATCAGCGGGTTCTTTCCAAGGGCGATCTCACCGTTCTTTGTGGACGGGCCGTCTGCGATCACCTCACCCTTTTCCACATGGTCTCCCTTGTAAACGATGGGCTTCTGGTTGTAGCAGTTGGACTGGTTGCTTCTTGCAAATTTGGTCAGACGGTACACATCCTTCATACCGTCAGAATCTCTCTTGATGATGATCTCGTTGGAGGCGGAACGCTCGACCACGCCGGCATTCTTTGCAACGACGCAGACGCCGGAGTCAACAGCCGCCTTGGCCTCGATACCAGTTCCCACAACGGGAGCCTCAGTGGAAAGCAGCGGCACAGCCTGACGCTGCATGTTGGAGCCCATCAGCGCACGGTTGGCGTCGTCGTTCTCCAGGAACGGGATCATGGATGTAGCCACGGAGAATACCATCTTCGGGGATACGTCCATTAAGTCGATGGAGCGCTTCTGGAAGGAGGATGTCTCCTCACGGAAACGTCCGGAAATATTGTTGTGGACAAAGTGGCCTTCCTCGTCTAAGGGCTCGTTGGCCTGGGCAACCACATAGTTATCCTCTTCATCGGCAGTCAGGTATACCACATCGTCGGTTACGATGGGGTTAGCCGGATCGGATTTATCCAATACCCGGTACGGAGCCTCCACAAAGCCGTACTGGTTCACTCTGGCGTAGCAGGCCAGGGAGTTGATCAGACCGATGTTGGGACCCTCAGGGGTCTCGATGGGACACATACGTCCGTAGTGGGTGTAGTGTACGTCGCGGACCTCGAATCCGGCACGCTCTCTGGACAGACCGCCGGGGCCCAATGCAGAAAGACGTCTCTTGTGGGTCAGCTCAGACAGCGGGTTGTTCTGGTCCATGAACTGGGACAGCTGGGAGCTTCCGAAGAACTCCTTCACCGCAGCCGTCACCGGCTTGATGTTGATCAGAGACTGGGGAGTAATCCCCTCCATATCCTGTGTGGTCATACGTTCTCTTACCACACGCTCCATTCTGGAAAGGCCGATGCGGTACTGGTTCTGTAAGAGCTCGCCCACGGCACGGATCCTACGGTTTCCAAGGTGGTCGATATCGTCCTTCGTACCAACGCCGAACTCCAGATGCATATTATAGTTAATGGAAGCAATGATGTCTTCCTTTGTGATGTGCTTGGGGATCAGGTCGTGGATGTGGCGGCGGATCTCTGCCTTTAACTCATCCTCTCCCATATCGCCTGCTTTTTCCAGGATATCGGCCAGCACCGGGTAGAATACTAACTCCGTAACGCCGGCTTCTTCCGGATCAAAGCCCACATAGGCAGCCAGATCCACCATCATATTGGAAAGGACCTTCACGTTCCTCTCCTCGGTCTGTACCCATACATAGGGAACAGCCGCATTCTGGATGGCTTCTGCCTGCTCCATGGTCACGGTCTTTCCAGCCTCGGCAAGGATTTCGCCGGTTGTGGTATCCACCACATCCTCTGCCAGGATCTGACCCGTGATACGGTTCTTAAAGTGAAGCTTCTTATTAAATTTATATCTGCCGACCTTTGCCAGATCATATCTTCTGGGGTCGAAGAACATGCTGTTCAGCAGGCTCTCAGCGCTGTCCACGGAAAGCGGCTCGCCGGGACGGATCTTTTTATATAATTCAAGAAGGCCGTCCTGATAGTTATCGGAGGTATCCTTTCCAAAGCTGGCTAACAGCTTGGGCTCTTCTCCGAATAACTCGGTGATCTCTGCATTGGTGCCGTAACCCAGGGCACGGATCAGGACTGTCACCGGGACCTTTCTTGTACGGTCTACGCGGACATAGAACACGTCGTTGGAGTCTGTTTCGTACTCCAGCCATGCGCCGCGGTTGGGGATCACGGTACAGGAATATAATTCCTTTCCGATCTTATCATGATCGATCCCATAATAGATTCCGGGGGAACGTACCAGCTGGCTGACGATAACACGCTCTGCTCCGTTGATGACGAAGGAACCTGTATCGGTCATTAATGGAAGATCACCCATGAAGATCTCGTGTTCATTGATTTCATCTTTATCTTTGTTGCAGAGTCTCACCTTTACTTTTAAAGGCGCTGCGTAAGTGGCATCCCGCTCTTTGCACTCTTCGATCGTGTACTTGATATCATCTTTGCAAAGTGTGAAGTCCACAAACTCCAGACTCAGATGACCAGCAAAGTCCGCGATGGGAGAGATATCCTCGAAGACCTCTTTCAGGCCCTCATCCAGGAACCACTGATAGGAATCTTTCTGGATTTCGATCAGGTTCGGCATCTCAAGAACTTCCTTCTGTCTCGAGTAGCTCATCCTTACGCTTTTACCGGCCGGCACCGGACGTATTCTGCTTTTCTCCATTGACGTTTCACCCCTGTTTTCTTTCTATATCAACTCTATTTTTGGGCATAATGGTACCCTTACGCGCAAGATACCACAATAGTGCACATTTCATATTATCATGCCCGTGTCAACATGTCAAGGAAATTTCCCAACATTTTCAAAGACTTAATTTTATTACTTTATCGGCCCAAATACTTTTGTTTATTATGTATAGTTTTATTGAATATATTATCGGGATTATGGTAGAATTTACAAATAACATTCATTCCCATCCGGGGCTGACAGAAGAAAGGAGAAACGATCTTGAGCCAGATTCACCTTGAAACGCTGGATGCGATCCTTGAAAAGCACCAGTGCGATCCATCCCAGGTCATCGCCATCATGCAGGATATCCAGAAGGAATACCACTACCTTCCGGAATCCGCCCTCTGCTACACTGCCAGAAAGCTGGGCATCAGCGACGCCAAGATCTATGGTGTTGCCACCTTCTACGAAAACTTCTCCCTTGAGCCAAAGGGAAAATATGTAATAAAGGTCTGCGACGGGACTGCCTGCCATGTGCGGAAATCCGTTCCCATCCTGGAGGAGATCCGCAAGCAGCTCAACGTCACCGAAAAGAAACCCACCACCGACGACATGCTGTTCACCGTGGAGACCGTATCCTGTCTGGGAGCCTGCGGCCTGGCTCCCGTCTGTACCGTCAATGATCATGTGTATCCGGCCATGACGCCGGAAAAAGCCAGAGAAATGATCCGTGAGATCCGCAGGAAGGAGGGCCTGGACGCATGAGTGAGATAAAAAGAATCAATACAAGAGCCGAGCTTGAACAGAAGCGGGAACACTTCATCCAGTGCCTGGCCACCCAGGATAAGCAGATCCTGATCTGCGGCGGCACCGGCTGTGTGGCCGGAGGCTCTTTAAAGATCTACGACCGTCTGAAGGAATTAATGGAAGAAAGGGACATTGCCTGTACCGTGCAGCTGGAGGAGGAGCCCCACGACCACAGCATCGGCCTGAAAAAAAGCGGCTGCCACGGTTTCTGCGAAATGGGCCCCCTGCTGAGGATCGAGCCCATGGGATGGCTGTATATTAAGGTAAAGGTGGAGGACTGTGAGGATATCATCGAGCAGAGCATCCTGGGCGACCAGGTGGTGGATCGTCTGGTGTACCGGGATAAGGACGGCACCCCCTACCAGAGGCAGGACGATATCCCCTTTTATAAGCAGCAGACCCGGGTGGCCTTAGAGCACTGCGGCCACATCAACGCCGAATCCATCCGGGAATACATCGCCATGGGCGGTTACAGCGCTGTGGCAAAGGCCCTGTTCGACATGACGCCGGAAGGGATCGTAAAGGAGATCTCCGAGGCCGGTCTCCGGGGACGCGGCGGCGGCGGCTTCCCCACAGGAAAAAAATGGGAGCAGGTGCTGCGTCAGCCCGGTCCCGATAAATACGTGGTCTGCAACGGAGACGAGGGCGATCCGGGCGCGTTCATGGACCGCTCTATGATGGAAGGCGATCCCCACCGTGTCCTGGAGGGCATGATCATCGCCGGCATCGCCACCCAGGCCCACCAGGGGTATATTTATGTCCGGGCAGAATACCCACTGGCCGTGGAACGTCTGTCCATGGCCATCGACCAGGCCAGACAGCGCGGCCTTCTGGGTAAAAATATCCTGGATTCCGGCTTTGATTTCGATATCCATATCAGCCAGGGCGCAGGAGCCTTCGTATGCGGCGAGGGAAGCGCTCTCACCGCATCCATTGAAGGAAACCGCGGCATGCCCAGAGTAAAACCGCCCCGTACCGTGGAGCACGGCCTGTTTGACAGTCCCACGGTCTTAAATAATGTGGAGACCTACTGCAACGTGGCCCCCATCATCCAGAAGGGAGCCGCCTGGTATAAGACCATCGGCCCGGAAAACAACCACGGCACCAAGGCCTTCGCCCTTACCGGAAACGTCAACAATACCGGACTCATCGAGGTTCCCATGGGTACGCCTCTCCGGAAGGTCATCTTCGACATCGGCGGCGGCGTCAAGGACGGGGAATTCAAGGCTGTACAGATCGGCGGCCCCTCCGGAGGCTGTCTCTGCCTCAGCGCCACCGAGGACCATCTGGATATGCACCTGGACTTCGACTCCTTAAAAAAGGTGGGAGCCATGATCGGCTCCGGCGGCCTGGTGGTCATGAACGACAAGAGCTGTATGGTAGAGGTGGCCCGGTTCTTCATGAACTTCACCCAGAATGAATCCTGCGGCAAATGCGTTCCCTGCCGGGAGGGTACCAAACGGATGCTGGAGATCTTAACGGATATCACCGAGGGACGGGGCACCCTGGAGCACATTAAGCTTCTGGAGGAGCTTTCCTCCACCATCTCCGAGACAGCCCTCTGCGGCCTCGGGAAGTCGGCTCCGTCTCCTGTCAGCAGCACCCTGAAATACTTCCGCGACGAATACCTGGCCCATGTGGTGGACAAAAAGTGTCCGGCCGGCCAGTGCAAGGCCCTGGTGACCCTGCAGATCGATCCGGAGCTCTGCCGCGGCTGCACCAAGTGCGCCAGACTGTGTCCGGTGGGAGCTATTTCCGGTTCTGTGAAGCAGCCCCATGTCATCGACACCCATAAGTGCATCAAGTGCCGCGCATGCCTGGACGGCTGCAGCTTCGGCGCAGTAAAAGAAGTATAAGGAGGGGAGACACATGGCTAAATATATGATCGTAGACGGACTCCGCGCAGAGTTCACAGACGAAAAAAATATCCTTCAGGTGATCCGGAACGTCGGGATCCACATCCCCACCTTCTGCTACTATACGGATCTTTCCATTTACGGCGCCTGCCGCATGTGCGTGGTGGAGGACGACAAGGGAAATATCATCGCCTCCTGCTCCACACCGCCCAAGGATAAAATGGTGATCCGCACCAATACGCCCAAGCTGCACCACCACAGGAAAATGATCCTGGAGCTTCTGCTGGCCTCCCACTGCCGGGACTGCACCATCTGTGAAAAGAACCAGAAATGCCAGCTCCAGGCCCTGGCCCGCCGGTTCGGCCTTTACGATATCCGTTTTAAGAACAACCGGCCCAATTATGAGATCGATGACTCCTCTCCCGCCATTGTCCGGGATATGAACAAGTGCATCCTCTGCGGCGACTGCGTCCGCATGTGCAACGAGATCCAGCATGTGGGAGCCATCGACTTCGTCAACCGGGGCTCCAATATGATCGTATCCCCAGCCTTTAACCGGAAGCTTTCGGAAACGGAATGCGTCAACTGCGGCCAGTGTGCAGCAGTCTGTCCCACAGGCGCCATCACCATTAAAAAAACCAAGGGAAAGGTCTGGAACGCCCTGTTCGATCCCACCAAACGGGTCATCGCCCAGGTGGCCCCGGCCGTCCGGGTGGCCCTCGGCGAGGAGTTCGGCATGGCTCCCGGTGAAAACAGCATTTATAAGATCTACACCGCCCTTCATATGATCGGCTTTGATCTTTGCTTCGATACCAGCGTCAGCGCCGACATGACCATCATCGAGGAAACCAACGAGCTGGCGGAGATCTTAAGCCGGAATGAGGAGCGCAGGTATCCGCTATTCACCTCCTGCTGCCCGGCCTGGGTCAGATATGTGGAAAACAAGCATCCCCAGCTGCTGCCGTACCTTTCCACCAGTAAATCTCCCATGGAGATGTTCGGCGCAGTCTTAAAGGAATATTATAAGCCCTCCGACGAGGAATGTGGTCTCGAGACCTTCAACGTGGCCATCATGCCGTGTACGGCAAAGAAGATGGAGGCCGAGCGGGAGGAATTCATCCGGAACGGGAAGCCGGACATCGACGCCGTTCTCACCACCAAGGAGCTGGCCTCCATGATCCGGGAACTGGGGATCCAGTTTGCAGATCTGGAACCCACGGCCCCCGACACCCCGTTCTCCATCCGCTCCGGCGGCGGCGTGATCTTCGGCACCAGCGGCGGCGTCACAGAGGCGGCCCTCCGCCGTCTGGCAGAGCGCACCAATCCGGCGCTCCAGGAGATCCGCTACTCCGGCGTCCGCGGCCTGGAGGGGATCAAGAAATTCACCATTGAGATCGGCGGCAAGGCCGTCCACACGGCCGTGGTCAGCGGACTGGGCAACGCAGAGAAGCTGATCCAGCTGATTGAAAGCGGAGAAGAACACTTTGACTTTGTGGAGGTCATGGCCTGCCCCACTGGCTGCATCGGCGGCGCGGGACAGCCGGAAAGCTTCCTGGAGGACAAGAAAAAGCGTTCCTCCGGACTCTACACCGCCGACAAGAGCGCCCTGGTGAAGCGCTCCGATGAAAACCCGGTGGTGACCAAGCTGTACGAAGACGGCGTATTAAAGGATCGGGCCAGGGAGCTGCTGCACGTGCATTATAAGGCTCCCGCAGCCAGCCAGTCATAAAGGAATCCCAAGTTATAAAAAGCCCCCCTGGTCATGTTTCCATGACTGGGGGGCTTTCCTTCTATATTCATTGTCCGTTTAATTATTATCTTCCTTCTTCTCTCCCGTTCCGTTTTCGATACAGTAGAGGACCTTGTTGCGTTTCACATAGAATGCCATCATCAGGAAACGGGCAACCTGGTCAGCACCCACGAACATCCACAGGGTCCATAACGGCCACTTAAATACATATGTCGCAAGAGCCGCCATGGGGATACGGATACACCAGGTACCGATCACTGTAATGATCATGGTAGCCTTTGTATTGCCAATACCGCCGTAAATAGTTCCAGTCAGAGTACGCTGTAGGTTCTGGGGGATCAGGATCGCTCCCATGATCATCAGATATACTGCGCCGACCTCTTTGAGAGCCGGGTCATTGGTCACGATAGACATGAACCCGTATGGCAGACAGATCATTGCAAGCGTGCAGAGCGCACTTATGGTTCCGTTCATCCAGAGCTGCTGCTTAAAATATTCCCTGAACAGCGGGCCGCTTTTCTGGCTCTTGGCCCGGCCTGCCAGTGTTGTTGCTGCAACGGTGAATCCAATGACTGGAAGCTCTGTGATCTCCTCAGCAGCCGTGGCAAGCTGGAAGCCTGCATATGCGTTGGTACCATAAGTAAGGAGGAACTTGGTCATGATGATCGCGTAGATCTGCCACATTCCATCTTCCAGACCAACAGGAATGGATTTCAGAAGAGTTTCTTTAATGGATTCCTTATCGGAAATCCCCCATCCCGTCTTTCCTGCCTGTCTGAAATATTCCTTGCGGTTTAAAAGAATAATTCCAACGCCTCCGCCGGCGATCTGGGAAACTGCCGTGGCTATGGCAGCACCGTAGAAATCCCATTTCAAGATGAAAATAAGCAGATATCCTAAGGCAATGTTCACCACATTGATCAGCACCTGGAGGTACATCGGTGTCTTTGTATCGCCCATGGCGTTAAACATCGCGGAGTTCATCTTGGTCATAACCCACAGCGGCAGAGCCAGCAGCGTAATATGCAGATAGCTTTTTGCCGACGCGATCAGCTCCACATCCTCTGTAAAGAATGACAGGATCTGGGATGGGAACAGGAACAGGATCAGTACAAACCCAATGGCAATCCCCAGGGTTACTGTACAGATATTTTTAAAGCCCTGTTTCAATTCTCCATATTTGCCTTCGCCAATAAGATTTACATAGTAAACCATGGAACCGATACGGACTGCGCCCCATACCACGTTCAAGAGACCTGTAATACGGTTTGCAAGACCCTGGGTAGCAACGGCCAGACCCGACAAATGGCCTACAAGAGAGGCAGAAACAATTCCCGCCAGGTATACAAAAATACTCTCAAGAATAATGGGAATGATAAGGGCCAGTATTTCTTTTCTTATGGCTTTTTTATCCAGAGCTGCCTGTTCTGACATAGTACTCCTCCTTTTTCACTTTAATCACATACGGTCATCAGGACCAGAGATCGTCGATGGCTTTTATTCCAAGAATATACATTTTCACCGCGTCCAGGAGAACGCCTATATTCTGCGCCTCATCTAAGCCATGGACAGAGCCATGTCCCGGCGGGAACGGCTTTACCTCCTGGCAGTTCCCTGCGCCGAAATCACATCCATGCTCAAACAGCCGTGTATACGTTGCCGCCGTATGCAGTACACAGGGCTTTTCGTCCATATGCATCTCATGATTATAAAGGTCTGTCAGCATTTTTACGATCCCCTCATCCGGGCTCTCGTAATATCCCTTACTGATCTTCCCGATCTCAATTGCGATCGCTTTTTCTTCCCCATACCTTCGGATCTTTTCCGCCGTTTCCTCCAGATCCACGCAATGCGGGATCCTCAGATCAAAGCTCAGCTTAATATTTTCCCCCTCTGTCTCAGCTTTATAGACCCGCAGGATCGATTCATCAAAGATCTCGTCTGAGCATGAAACTCCCATGGACGCCCCATTGCCGTCTGCCAAAAGCTCCCGCATATGTTTTTCATCTGCATCATTTTTAAAGACCGCCCCCTCCTGGTTCAGGATCATATAGGCGACAGGGTTTTCCACCCCCTCCGGTCCTCCCTCTCTGGACGGCGTTTTCCGGATGGTTATGCTCCGGTTCTCGATCAGGGATTCACAGGCCTCCTGTACCAGGCTCTGGCCTGTTCCGCGGGACCGTATGTATTCCACCTGGCTGGCCTTTGGCGCGGAGACCGTAAAATCGATCCTTCCCATCTCGCCATTCTCCGCCGGAAAATCCCCGTCTGCCGCCAGGGCCCAGTCCGGCTGTCCGGCTCTCTCCAGATAATACTCAATATCATCCATGGTGCGTTCTTCATTGCTGCCAAAAACGAGACGGATATCATTTTTCAGCGGAATATGATTCTCCTTAAAAAATGCGAGCGCGTACAGGGTAGCGATCAACGGCCCCTTATCATCTACGCATCCCCTTCCCAGGATATAATCTCCATATACAGTCCCGGCAAACGGTTCATAGATCGTATCCTCTCCCACCGGAACCACATCCGCGTGGGTCACAAGAACGAGACGTTTTCCCTTCTGCTCTTTCTCACAGGAGGCCTCCAGGCAATAATAGTCGTAATTCTTCGTAAACAGACCCTTTTCCCTGCACAGCGCATCACAGAAATCCAGGGCTCTGGCACATTCCAGGCCGTAGGGCCTTCCCGAATCATCGCTGGTGCTCACGCTGGGGATCTTAACAAAATCACACGTTCTTGACACGATCTCAAACTTGTATTTTTCGATATACGCATCGATCTGCTCTCTCAGATCCATAGCCTGCACTCCTTTCCCGTACCACTTTCTGATACGTGAAGCTTCCCCTTTAGGAGACTACTGGTTCTTGCGGGAATCACTCACGGCTGTTCTATTCCACCTCCTTCTGTTTTTAGTGTCCCGCGATGTTATTTTTCCGTTTTTTCTTATAGTGGTAGATCGGAAGAGCGT
>NZ_JAXXBR010000118.1:0-13121 GCF_037242085.1 Alitiscatomonas sp.
ACGGAACGGAGTTTCCATGGTGCTGGCAGTGAAGGACGGCATGATCCATGAGGTCCCTGTGCAGACCGGCATTGAGGGAGATGTGGAGCTGGAGATCCTTCCCGGCGAGGGCGAGGAGCTGGACGAGACGACCCAGATCGTGGCCGCTCCCTCTGAGGGCTTGACGGAGGGCATGGCCGTGACCGCCATGGCGCAGTAAGGGGGGAATGGATGTGTTTGGAATCAGAGACAAAAAGCTTTCTCCCTATATGACAGAAAACGTCCATGAGGAGCTGATCCGCCTGGAAAACCTGGTGAAGATCTACGATACCGGAGCCATTAAGGTCCTGGGGCTGAAAAAGATCAGCCTGACCATCCGGCGGGGGGAGTTTGTAGCCATCATGGGCCATTCCGGCTCGGGAAAATCCACCCTCATGAATATCCTGGGCTGTCTGGACCGCCCCACCATGGGCCATTATTATCTGGACGGCATCGACACGGCGGAGCTGGATCCCAACGAGCTTTCGGCGGTGCGGAATTTAAAGATCGGCTTCGTGTTCCAGTCCTTTAACCTGATCTCCAGGACCTCGGCCTTAAAGAATGTGGAGCTTCCCATGACCTATGCCCGGATCCCCAAGAGGAAACGGGCGGAGCGGGCCATGGAGCTTCTGGAATGCGTGGGCCTGGGAGCCAGGGTAGACCACATGCCCAATGAAATGTCCGGAGGCCAGAGGCAGAGGGTGGCCATCGCCAGGGCTCTGGCCAACGAGCCGCCGCTGATCTTAGCCGACGAGCCCACGGGAAACCTGGATACGGCGGCTTCCATTGAGATCATGGAGATCTTTTCAGAGCTCCATAAGGCCGGAGCCACGGTGGTGGTGGTGACCCATGAGGAAAATATCGCCGCCTTCACGGACCGGATCATCCGGTTTTCCGACGGCCAGATCATCAGCGATGAGAAAAACTTAAATCCCACGCCTGGCAGCGGAGTGATCCACACCCGGGGACTTTACGGGAGAAAGGGGGAGGCCGTATGCTGATCGAAAATATGGCCATGGCCTTCCACGCCATAAAGGCCAATAAGATGCGTTCCTTCCTCACCATGCTGGGCATCATCATCGGCATTGGCTCTGTGATCTCCATTGTGTCCATCGGCGATACCATGCGGGGACTGTTCCAGGATCTTTATAAGGACGTGGGGATCACCCAGGCCTATGTCCAGATCGGCTACTGGATCGATGATGTGCGTATGACCGATTATTTCACCCTGGATGATCTGGATAAGATCAAAGAGGTATTCGGGGACGAGATCGCCTATATCGACAGCAGCGCGTACCTGAGCACAGACGTACAGGCTGGCCGGACCAAAATGAAGTTTGAATTTACCGGCATCGACTATAATTACCAGGATGTACAGCCAGTGGATGTGATCTACGGCCGCTATCTCAACGAGGGAGATGTGCTGGGCCGGAGGAAAAACCTGGTGATGGAGGCAAAAAGCGCCGAGAAGCTGTTCGGAACGGAAAATGCCGTGGGGAAAAGCCTGCGGATGACCGTTTACGGGGAGACGGACGAGTATACGGTGGTGGGCGTTTATAAAAAAGAGATGAACGCCTTCCAGGCGCTGATGATGGGGACTGGGAGCGATACGGGGGCGGCCTTTATCCCCTATACGATCCTCACCTGGCCCAATGATAACTTTTACTCCTGCCGTCTGTTCGCGGCGGACGATGTGGATATGACGGATTTCATGAACCGGCTCATGGCGTATATCGCCAAACAGAAGGACAGGAAGCCCGAGGACTTTTACAGCCAGACGGCGGTGGATGAGATGGGCAGTGTGGACAGTATGATGGGAGCCCTGTCGGCGGCTGTGGGGGGGATCGCAGCCATTTCTCTCCTGGTGGGAGGCATCGGCATTATGAACATCATGCTGGTCTCTGTTACGGAGCGGACCCGGGAGATCGGGATCCGGAAGGCTCTGGGAGCCAGGACCCGGGACGTGCTGATCCAGTTCCTGACGGAATCGGCGATCCTCTCGGCCTGCGGCGGCATCATCGGCGTGGTGCTGGCGGTGAGCGTGGTATCCCTGGGCGGCATGGCCCTGGGCCTTCCAGTGGTCATAAAGCCTGGGATCATTTTCCTGGCTGTGGGATTCTCCGCGGTGGTGGGGATTTTCTTCGGGATCTATCCGGCCTCCCGGGCGGCCAAGGCAGATCCCATTGACGCTCTGCGGTACGAATAAAAATAAAAGAAGCTGTTCTGCTGGGACCGGCCGGAAGGCCGGTCCTTTTGCGGACAGGGGATGCGTACCCGCCTTATGGGGCGCACCTTAGCTTCACAGGCTCTGCTGTTGGGCATAGAATGGACTTTTTTTCTGCTATGCCCAAAATTCCTGCAGTTTTTGGGCATATACAGGGAAAAAAGAGATATATGTCCAATCCCGCAGGAAGATCCGGTGAAAATCCAGGATTTCCGTACGATTTTTGGGCATAATGGAAAAAAAGGGGTATTTTTGCCCAAAATTTTTGACTATACGGGAGGGGGGAATATGAAGCTAGGAGAGCATATAGTTGGTAGGCCGGGGAATGGGAGAGGAAAATTAGAGAGGGCAGAAAGATGTGGAGGGGCAGATCTGCGGCATAATTCCCTTTCGCCGCATGGCGATCCCCGCAGAGCGTTTTTTATGTCATAGGGCGCACTTCCCTATGATATAAAAAACGCCCGGGACAAAGCCCGGGCGGGTGAAACAAGATCTGTTTTTTACTGGATCCACGCGCCGCTTCCGTCTACGGTGTAGCCGTCGGGAGTGGTGGTATTGGATAACATGGTGCCGCAAAAGCCGTCGCTCTTCTCATTGAAGTAATACCAGCGTCCGTCGATCTGCTGCCATCCGGTGACCATGGCGCCCTCTGTTCCGGCTCCGGCAGGAGTCAGATAGTACCAGTTGTTTAAGTTGTCCTTAAACCATCCGGTGGCCATATCGCCGTTGCTGCCGAAGTAGTACCAGTTGTTGTTGATATAGAGCCAGCAGCTCTGGGCCAGGATCCCGTTCTTAAAGGTAAAGCGCCAGATATTTCCATCCTTGGACCACTTTCCGCCCTCTGGGGACTGGTTCATCAGATCCACGCGGACGCTTCTGCTGGAGCCGCCGCCGGAGCTGCCGGAGGAACCGGAGCCGCTGTTTTCCCTGCGGAGCTTTACGGTGAACCTTCCAGGATCATTGGTGTAGACCACGATGCAGCCGGTCTCCTCGTCATACCAGAGGGTATCGCTTTCGTTCGCCACATCCTCGAAGCCGTCGGGCATGGAGATGTAGAATTTCAGCGGAGTCCGCAGGGAAGTGACCTTTGTTTCAGTTCCCTCTGCGGATCGGGCGCTTCCCTCTGTGGTCTTATAAAGTTCCAGGTCGAAGGAATACGTCCGGCTGGCGTTGCTGGGCGTGGAGATATTGGAAAGCTCTGCCCGGAGGCCCGTGATGGTGCCATGGTCCGGGGCGAAGGCCAGGGGATAGTAGTCCATTCCCTCCAGCGGCTCTGCACACTGGACATCCATGGCTGCACCCACGCCCAGGGAGTCAAACAGGAAGGAGAGCTTCTTCACCGTGGGCTCTGCGGACTTTCCGGCCATGGCCTTCTGGACGTCGTTCTTATCCAGGGCCTCAGCCAGCTTCCAGAGAGCGCCTTCTGCGGCGTCCCATTCCTCCTGGGGAAGACCGGCCAGGTCATTGGGAAGGGAGTCGGCCAGGGCCTGGAACTCCTTTGCGTTGGACGGGGTGGCGATGGAATCTGGAAGCTCCGGATCAGTACCTGGCTTATCCTCTTCGGTTCTTTCCTCAGCCAGCACGAAGGTACTGAAGTGGGTCACTGTAAAGGAAGCCGTGCGGGCCTCCAGGTCGATCTCCAGCGGCCAGATATCTTCATACGTTCCGTCATTGGAATAGTGGAGCACATGGAAGAATTCTGGATTGACATTTTCCGGGATCGGAACGGTGATGCGTACCGGAACCTTAAGCTCCGGAACGGCTCCGCTGAGGCTGAGATCCACCTGGATGGTGTTTTTATACCTCATGGCATCCACAACTGCGTCCTTATGAGGCTTTCCGATATTGAAGGAAACGGTGGAACCGGCTGCCGCAGCGTTTAAGGCAGCGCCGATCACCTTTACCTGGCTGTGGTCGATGCCCACCTCATTGGAGGTGATATTCTGTTCCAGGGTCACATTCTGATCCTTTATGTACTGCTGCTCCAGGGCTTCAACCTTGGCCAGAACGTCCGGATCCGACTGCATGGCCACCTGGACGTCCTTGATATTTTCTTTTAAAGCATCCGGTGCCTGGTCCATGGGAATATCGCCGGAAGTGATCTTATCAAGAGTTCCCGATACCTTGTCGGAAGCGTCGCCTGGCTTGTAGGGATCATCTGCGTAAACGGTTTCACTATGGAAGATCTTGGACGGCGTATTGCTGACGGCGCGGACGGAGAAGGAATATTCTTTTGTGCCTTCTTTGGTCATATCGTCAGCCAGATCCTGATGGGTGGTTTGTACATTTGTGTAGATAATTACGATATTACCGTCGGCCAGGAGACTGACTTCATAGCCCCTTAAATAATTTTCATACTCCGCCGGAATTTCCGGAGCGTCCCAGCAGGCCACAGTGCCGTTCCACCGGAGATTGACTGGCGTTTCCAATGATACGGAAGCCTTTTCAAATGTCCAGGGAGTGGAAAGCTCAGACCAGTCGCTGTCCAAAGTATCAATATTATCCCCGAGAGCCATGACTCTGAAAGTATAGATTCCGGAGTCTTTTAGTTTATTTACAAATCCTCCGCTAGGTAGCCATTCGTTGGTAGCACCATAAAAAGTGGGGTGGGAGATATACATGGATTTTCCATTTTGGAAGGCCTCCATTTTGTATTCATTGCTGGCGTTCTCCACCCGCGTCCACTCGGGAAGGGCCTCTCGTTTGGAACTCCACCGTACGACCGGTGTGTCCAGTTTCACTGCCGCCAGCGATGAAAACGCCATACTCATCGCCAGCACTGCCGCCAGTGGGGCGGCAAATCGCTTTTTCATACGTTTGTACCTCCTTATAAATATTCCTGGAGGGGGTATCCTCCCATGGAAAAATTATATAGTTTTTCATGGGGAAAGTCAATAAAACAGGGATAGAAATGGGGGATCCTGTATGCTATAATCAGGATACAGACCATATCCGCGAGAGGAGGAATACAATGAAGGTGATCGGTGCTTTATTCCGTCTTTCAAAATTTTTCTGGGCTCCGCTACTATGGGCGGCGGTGATCAGTGTCTTCCTGTTCTGTGTGGGACGGCAGAGGCTGATCTTCTGGGCGCTGTATCTGGGGCTTATTCTGACGGCAGTTCTTGGGATCGTGTATTTAGTAGGGGAGTTTACCCGGAACAAGGATCAATGATGGAAAATGATAAAAAGGCCGCCCGGGCATGATGCCTGGACGGCCGAAGTATTTTATGGAGGCGGTTTACAGATCCAGCTTCAGATCTCCCTCACGGATCCATCCGGCCTTCCTGGAGAGCTCTCCGAAGATCCAGGTGAGGACGGCGGGAAGGATGAAACAGATCATGAGGATCCCGGCCCACATCCTGGGGCCTTCGCCGGACATGGCGGTATAGATGCCGATGGGGCCCACAAGACCGCAGGTCCCCATGCCCGCGCCTGCCGGGATGTTTTCCAGCTGAAAGACCATGGTGGCCAGGGGGCCGGTGACCATGGACGCCAGGGTGGGAGCGATCCAGATCCTGGGGTTTTTCACGATGTTTCCCATCTGGAGCATGGAGGTCCCCAGGCCCTGAGCCAAAAGACCGCCCCAGCCGTTTTCCTTAAAGCTCATGACGGCAAAGCCCACCATCTGGGCGCAGCAGCCGGCTGTGGCCGCTCCTCCGGCCAGGCCGTCCAGGGACAGCATGATACAGATGGCCGCGCTGCTGATGGGAAGGGTCAGGGCAATGCCGATGAGAGCCGATACCAGGATCCCCATGAAAAAGGGCTGCATTTCCGTGGCAGTCTTGACCATTTCTCCGAACAGGGTCATGAACCGGGATACGCCGGGGCCCACGAACTGGGCCATAAAGACGCCGGAAATGATGGTAACGCCGGGAGTGACCAGGATGTCCACACGGGTCTCCTTGGACACCAGCTTTCCCAGCTCCGCAGCCACAATGGTGGCCACCAGAGCGCCCACGGGTCCTCCCAGCTCATTGCCTGCGATCCCCACGGTGGCGGCGGAAAAAAGAACCAGCTGCGGCGCTTTTAAGGCATAGGCAATGGATACGCCCAGGGCGGCTCCGGTGGCCCCTTTGGCGTAGGAGGCGATGGTATTGAAAACCTCCACACCCGTTTTTTCCCCGATGGTGGAAAAGATGGTCCCGATTAGGAGGGAGGCGAAAAGGCCGAAGGCCATGGCCCCCAGGGCGTCGATGAAGTACGTCTGTACGGTGAAATTGATCTGCTTTCTCTTTAGGAATTCCTTCCAGGATTCCCGGTGCTTTGGTGCTGTTTCCATGATTCAGTGACTCCTTTTATCGTTTTCGCGGCCGTTCAGCCATGGGAAGATCCGGACAGGAAGACACATAGTGGAACAATTGCGGATCTCCAGAGATACGTTAAGAAATTAACGATCCCATTGGTCAACGTATTCTGCCATAGAAACCAGAAAAAAGCAAGGAAATCGCAGAAGATTGATATGAATTTAACGAAATCTTCCGGACAGAGGGATCCTCCGGGAGCCAGGGACGGAGGCAAGATTTTCTTGCCTGGCTTTCCTTCTTATGATATACTAAGGCCCTGTAAGGAGATGAGAACATGAAAAAACGTATGGATTATGGCGCTATGATATTTGATCTGGACGGAACCCTGGTGAATTCCATCCATGCGCTGACCTATTGTACCAACAAGTCCCTGGAGCGGTTCGGGCTGGGGCCTCTGTCTGAGGAGCAGATGATGACCATTGTGGGAGACGGCTATAAAATGCAGATGAGGCGGTCGCTGGCGGCCTGTAAGGATACGGATCCGGCCCATTATGAAGCCATCCTCCCGGTTTATATGGAGATCTTCGGGGAAAACTGTAACTACCAGATGCATGCCTACGAGGGCATCGGGGAGCTCCTGGCCTTTGCCAGGGAAAAGGGGATGAAGCTGGCCGTGGTCTCCAACAAGCCCCACGCCCAGGCCGTGAAGACCGTGGAGTATGTGTTCGGAACGGACGCCTTTGACACGGTGGTCGGAGAGCGGGAAGGGATCCCGAAGAAGCCGGATCCCAGAGGTGCTCTGGAGGCGGCAAAGGAGATGGGCGTTGCTCCGGAAAACTGTCTGTATTTCGGAGATACCAACACCGATATGGAAACAGGAAGAAATGCCGGGATGGACACGGTGGGAGTCCTGTGGGGATTCCGGGGCCGGGAGGAGCTGGCGGCCTTTGCCCCGGCGTATCTGATCGAAAGCCCCTGGGACATGATCCGGATCCTTTCCGGGAAAGCTGAGGAGAATCATTGAGGAAATCTGTAAAAACGAGGAAAATAAGAGGGGGAACATGGCTGGCGCTGGCAGTGATGTTCCTTTTCTGTCTCCTTTCCGGCTGCGGGAGAGCAGAGAGCGGAGAGGAGCCGGGAGACGGGGAAGGCGGGAGGAAATTAAAGGTAGCCGCCACTCTGTTCCCCTATTATGATTTTGTGCGCCAGGTGGCCGGAGACCAAGTAGAGCTGTCCCTGGTGATCCCGGCGGGCATGGACAGCCATTCCTTTGAGCCTACGCCAAGGGATATCCGCATCATGCAGGAGGCGGATGTGATCATCGCCAACGGCGGGGCCATGGAGCACTGGGTGGACCAGGTGGTGGATTCCTTTGACCGGGAGGACCAGACGGTGGTCATCATGATGGACCATGTGGATGCGGTGGAGGAAGAGATCGTGGAAGGGATGGAGCATTCCGACGAGGGCCATGGCCACGTTCATGTCCATGAGGACGGTGAGGAAGAAGCGGCAGAGCCGCCGGAGGAGGACGAGAGCCGGTATGAGATCGAGTACGACGAGCATATCTGGACCTCTCCGGTCAATGCCATGAGGATGGTGGGCGTGATCGCTGAGACTCTTACGGAAAGGGATCCGGACCACGGGGCTATGTACCAGGCAGGAGCTGCCGCGTATCTGGAGGAGCTGGAAAGACTGGACAAAGAATTCCGGGAGGTGAGGGATAGCGCGGTCCACGACATGATCGTCATGGGCGATAAGTTCCCGCTGCGGTATTTTGCCGACGCCTACGGACTCCGTTACCGGGCGGCCTTTTCCGGCTGTTCCTCGGATACAGAGCCCAGCGCCAGGACCATCGCCTATCTGATCGACAAGGTAAAAGAAGAGGGGCTTCCTGTGATTTACTATCTGGAGCTTTCCAGCCACCGGGTGGCGGAGATCATCGGAGAAGAGACAGGGGCCGTACCTCTTTTGTTCCATTCCTGCCATAACGTGACCCGGCGGCAGTTTGAGGAAGGGGTCACATACCTGGAGCTGATGGAACAGAATGTGAAGAATCTGCGGGAGGGACTGTGCAAATGAGCCAGCCGTTATTAAAATGTGAGCATGTGGATTTTGGATATGAAAATTATGATGTGGTAAAGGATGTGTCCCTGGAGATCTGCCAGGGGGATTACCTCTGCATCGTGGGAGAAAACGGATCGGGAAAGAGCACGCTGATGAAGGGGCTTCTGGGGCTTTTAAAGCCCACCGGCGGAAGCCTTATGGTATCCGACGATCTGAAGCGGTCCGGAATCGGATATCTTCCCCAGCAGACGCCGGCCCAGAAGGATTTTCCGGCCACAGTCCAGGAGGTGGTGATCTCCGGCTGTCTCGGAAAGCGGGGGAACCGTCCGTTTTACTCAAAAAAAGAAAGGGAAACGGCGGCAGTGAACATGGAGCGTCTGGGGATCACAGATCTGAGGAAGAGCTGCTACCGGGATCTTTCCGGCGGCCAGAAGCAGAGGACGCTGATCGCCAGGGCTCTCTGTGCCACAGACCGCCTTCTGATCCTGGACGAGCCCATCACCGGGCTGGATCCCTCCGCCACCCAGGACTTTTACCGGGTGATCCGCCATTTGAACCGGGAGGAGCAGGTGGCCGTCTTAATGGTGTCCCACGATATCCAGAACATCGTGGCCCAGGCCAATAAGATCCTCCACTTAAAGCAGAGCGTGTTATTTTACGGCTCTGTGGAAGACTATAAACAGACGGAATGCGGGAGAGAATTCCTGGGAGGTGGAAAATGATGGAGCTTTTAAGAGAAATGCTTTCGTATCCGTTCATCGTCCGGGCGCTGACCGGCGGCCTTCTGATCTCTCTGTGCGCCTCCCTTCTGGGGGTGAGCCTGGTGCTGAAGCGGTATTCTATGATCGGGGACGGCTTGTCCCATGTATCCTTTGGAGCCCTGTCTGTGGCCGTGGCCTTTGGGTGGGCTCCCCTGGCGGTATCCATCCCCGTGGTGGCCGCCGCCGCAGTGCTGCTCCTTCGGATCACCGGCAATGGCAAGATCAAGAGCGATGCGGCCATTGCCATGATCTCTGCCGGCTCCTTGGCTGTGGGGATCATCGTCACATCCCTGACCACGGGAATGACCACAGACGTCAGCAGCTATATGTTCGGCAGCATCCTGGCCATGAGCCGGGAGGACGTGGTATTGAGCGCCGTCCTGTCCCTGATCGTCCTGGGGATGTTCATTCTCTGCTACAATAAGGTGTTCGCCGTGACCTTCGATGAGAGCTTTGCCAGGGCCACCGGAGTCCGGGTCTCCGGCTACAATACGATCCTGGCGGTGCTGACGGCGGTCACCATTGTCCTGGGCATGCGGATGATGGGAGCCATGCTGATCTCCAGCCTGATCATCTTTCCGGCCCTCACCTCCATGCGGGTATTTAAAAGCTTTTCCGGCGTGATCCTTTCGGCGGGGACCGTATCCGTGGTCTGCTTTTTCATCGGCCTGGTGCTTTCCTATGTGTATTCCATTCCGGCGGGAGCCAGCGTGGTGGTGGTCAACATGGGAGCCTTTGGGATTTTTTCCGTGATCCAGGCTGTCCGGAGGCGGTAGGACGCGAAATTTTAAGGGCGGCGGTTGACTTTGGGAAAAAATGTGTTAAAGTTAGTAACAGACAACCGTTATTTTATGGATTGAATAGAAAGAAGGAATTAAAAATGACAAAGATCGATATTATTTCCGGCTTCCTGGGGGCTGGAAAGACCACATTTATAAAAAAGCTTCTGGAGGAGGCCATTGCCGGGGAAAAGGTGGTGCTGATCGAAAATGAGTTTGGAGAGATCGGCATTGACGGCGGCTTTTTACAGGATGCAGGCATTGAGATCCGGGAAATGAACTCCGGCTGTATCTGCTGCTCTTTAGTGGGCGATTTCGGCCGCTCCCTGTCTGAGGTGCTGACCAAGTATGAGCCGGACCGGGTGATCATCGAGCCGTCCGGCGTTGGAAAGCTGTCTGACGTGATGAAGGCTGTCTGCGACGTGGCCGGAGAGATCGACGTGGTCTTAAACGGCTCTGTGACGGTGGTAGACGCCCAGAAGTGCAAAATGTATATGAAAAACTTCGGCGAGTTCTTCAATAACCAGATCGAAAGCGCCGGGACCATCGTTTTAAGCCGTACCGACGTGGCAGACGCCGATAAGGTGGCAAAGGCAGTGGAGCTGATCCGGGAGAAGAATCCTAAGGCAGCCGTTGTTACGACTCCCATCGGCCGTCTCACCGGAGCCCAGCTTCTGGAGATCATTGAAAAGCCCACCGACGACATGGCAGCTGAGCTTCTGGAGGAGGTAAGGCAGGGACACCATCATCATGAGGACGAAGGGTGCTGCTGCGGCCACGACCATGAGCACCATCACCACCACCACGATCATGAGGATGAGGAGTGCTGCTGCGGCCACGACCATGAGCATCACCATCATCACGATCATGAGGAGGGAGAGTGCTGCTGCGGCCATGACCATGAGCACCATCACCACCACGATCATGAGGACGGGGAGTGCTGCTGCGGCCACGATCATGACCATCATCACCATCACCACCACGGCCATGACGCCGACGAGGTTTTCACAAGCTGGGGACTGGAAACAAGCCGCAGCGTAAGCCTGGAACGGTTAAATGAGATCCTCCATGACCTGGCCCACACAGAGAAGTACGGCACGGTGCTTCGTGCCAAGGGCATGCTGCCGGATGAAAACGGCGTATGGCACTATTTTGATATGGTTCCCGAGGAGACGGAGGTGCGGGAAGGCGCGCCCATCTATACAGGAAAGGTGTGCGTCATCGGCTCCGGCTTAAAAGAGGACGATCTGAAGGAACTGTTCCATTAATTTTAATCACTGGGAGAAATCATGAGCGGAAATAATCAAGAAAAAATGCCGGTGTTTCTGATCAACGGCTTTCTGGAGGCTGGAAAGACCCAGTTTATCTCCTTTACACTGCAGCAGGAGTATTTCCAGGCTGACGGAGTTACGGTCCTGATCCTCTGCGAGGAGGGGGACACAGAATATGATCAGGAGCTGCTAAAGAAAACGCGGACAAAGGTGATCACCGTGGACAGCGCAGACGAGCTGGATGAGGACTTTTTCGGCCGCCTGGAAGCGCTCTACGGTCCGGACCGGGTGCTCATCGAATGGAACGGGATCTGGCCCCAGGATCAGCTGAAGCTTCCGGCAGACTGGGAGCTGTTCCAGCAGATCACCATCATCGACGGCTCCACCTTTGAGCTCTATTTAAATAACATGAAGCCGCTGCTGGGACTTATGGTGAGGAATTCCGAGCTGATCATCATGAACCGCTGCGACGATCTGACCGACGACAGCCTGACCCGCTACCGCAGGGGGTTAAAGGCCTTAAATCCCCAGGCCGACCTGATCCTGGAGGATGCGGAAGGGGAGATCGAGCAGGAACTTCTGGAGGAGGATCTGCCCTATGATATGAAGGCAGATGTGATCCAGATCGACCCGGGGGCCTACGGCATCTGGTATATTGACGCTCTGGACAAGGAGGACCGGTACAAGGGGAAGGTAGTGGAATTTACGGCCATGGTCTTAAAGTCGCCGGAATTCCCGAAGAATTACTTTGTTCCGGGCCGTATGGCCATGACCTGCTGCGAGGCGGATATGACCTTCCTGGGCTTTGTATGCAAGGCAAGAGAGGCCAGGACCCTGGAGACCGGAATGTGGGTAAAGGTCCGGGCCAGGATCGAATATGAGTTCTGGCAGGACTACGACGGAACCGGTCCGGTGCTTTACGCGGAAAGCGTGGAGCCGGCAGAGGAGATCAAGGAGATCGTCCAGTTTTAGGGCAATAAAGTAAAAATAAGCTGCTGCGAAAGGAAAGCATCCATTTCCTTTTTGCAGCAGCTTATTTTTATGCTCTGGGAAAGAATTATGCCGTCGGCAGGAAGCCCCCACAGGCAATATTTCCTACCCTACATGGGCGGCACCGGCACCGGGCGCTCCCGGTCAAAAACGGTGGTAACGTCGAACAGGTCGCTTAAATGATCCTTGGAAGGATTTGTTTCCGGAAGATCGTAGTACATGCGGTAGCCGTCCAGGTTCCGCCGCCCCTGACGCAGGTAATCAGCCCCCAGCTGTACCCAGGCGGGGCTGGAATCCACATTGCAGAAATAGCGGAAGCCCTTGTCGTACAGATAGGCAAATTTCTCGTTTTCCCGGGTATAGGCCCGCCAGTCGCCCACGTCTGCGCCGAAGGGGTAGAGGATGATATCGGTGGGGCCGATGAGGGATTCCACCCGTTCCTCCCATTTATCGGTGTCTGTCTTTACAGAAGCCAGATCCCGGGAGCCCAGGTTGATATGGCCCCAGCTGTGGGAGGCCAGCTCCCAGCCGCCGTCCCGGAGGCACTGGGCCACCTGGCGGACAGATTCCAGGTCTTCCTCATAATTGGGATTGGAGTCCTTATATTCCGGATCGGTGCGGTAGCCCAAAACACCCTGGTAGCCGGTGAAGGCCAGGACTGCCCTGGCTCCCTTATAGGAAAAGTCCGGGTGCTCTGCAATGAAATCCTCCAGCAGCGGCACCAGGTCGAAGGAGCCGGTGACCACGGTCCCGTCGTCCAGTTCCATTTC
>NZ_JAXXBR010000033.1:0-13107 GCF_037242085.1 Alitiscatomonas sp.
TCGTCGCAAATGCGACCCGCCGCAGGCGGAGAATCCTGCAAGAGCAGGATTCTTTTTTACCTTTAGAAACGGATTTTAGCGGTAGTATACGGTATCCCTCATGGTAAAGGAGCCCTCATTGGAGAATTTGATGTTTCTGGAATGGAGGGAGTCTTTATATTCCAGGGAATTTACCTTTTTGAAGCTGTAGATCCCGTCAAAGGAGCCGTCTTCATCATAGTACATACCCACCAGGCTGTCGTCAGCGCCCAGATTTAACTCCATATAATCGCCGTCTTCAGAAGTATAAGTTCCGATCAGATCGTAGGCATCATATTCATAGGAAGCTTCACCGGAGTTCTCTCCATCTTCCTCATCATTTCCAGCGTTTTCTTCCAGGTTGAACTGGAGCTGTACGCCTCCGTCCACGATCCAGGCCCCGTCCTTATTGACCTGGTAGTTATCCGGTGTGGTCGTATCTGAGAGCATGTAGCCGTCGTTTCCAAAGTAATAGCATTCAAAGGTACCGTCCTTATTTCCGTCCAGCCATTTCCATTCGGCTGCGGGATTGGAGCCGTCGTCGTTGAGCCACCACCAGCCGGTGTCATTGGATTTCCATTCTCCTGCAAAGGCGGTGAGGCCTGCGGCTGCGGTCATTGCTGTGGTTAAGACCAGGGTCATGATTTTTTTCTTCATATTAAAATCCTCCTAAAGCTATGTAAGTTTGTGTTTCATTTTCTTATAGCATCATAGTAACAAAGGTATGTGTAGAAATTGTGAAATCTTTTAGGAAAAAATGGGAGATTTATGTGGCAAATTTATGGCAGATTTGCTATGCTGTATGTGGAATAAATTTTTATAGGAGGATACAGATGGAATATAAGGTTTCAGAACAGGTACGCCAGAAATTTGACGCCCTCGTAAAAGACGAAAAGGTTCAGAAGGCACTGAAGTTTATGGAAGAAGACCAGGATGCGGTCATCGACCGTCAGATCGAGCTGACCCTGATCCCCGCCCCCACCTACCATGAGCAGAAGAAGGCAGAACGTATGCTGGAAATGTTTAAGGAAGAGGGGCTTTCTGACTGTCACATTGACGAATACGGCAACTGTGTGGGGATCCGTAAGGGCACCGGCGGCGGAAAAACGACCCTGGTGGAAGGCCATATGGATACTGTATTCGCCCTGGATACAGAGCTTAAGATCGTCCGGGAGGACGGCTTTATCAAATGTCCCGGAATCGTAGACGATACAAGAGGCTGTGCGGCCGTTCTTTCCACGATCCGGGCTTTAAACGCCGCCGGGATCCAGACAAAGGGGGATATCCACTTTGTGGGAACGGTACAGGAGGAAGGGACCGGCGCTTTAAAGGGAATGAAGTATTATGTGGACCATCATCCGGAGCTGGAGGCCAGCATTTCCGTGGACGGACCCGGCTACCAGGAGATCACTTATGAGGCCACAGGCATCCAGACGTATGAGGTGAACTTCAACGGAATCGGCGGCCATGCGTGCGGCATGTTTGGAAAGGTGGCAAACCCGCTCCATGCGGCGGCCAGAGCCATTGCCAAGATCTCGGAATTCCGTGTTCCCGCAGATCCCATGACGACATTTGCAGTGACCAACTTCCATGCGGGAAGCTTTGAGGCGGTCCATGCCATCGTTCCCACAGCCCAGATCCGTTTTAACTTCCGTTCCAATTCCCAGGAGGAGCTGGAGAAGCTTCGTGACCGGATCTTTGCCGCCATCGACGAGGCATGTAAGGAGGAGACAGACCGCTGGGGCATGGATACCATCACATATGAAGTGAAGCATATCTGTGACGTCAACGCCGGTCATCAGGATTCCCACGCGTCCATCGTGGAGGGAGCCATGGCGGCGGCAGAATTCCTTGGCTGTGCAGAGCCGAAGCTTGGAAACGGCGGCTCCACCAACTGCAACCGGGCCCTGGAAGCCGGACTTCCGGCGGTCTGTCTGGGAGGCGGCTGTGATTATGACTGCCAGTGCCATACCCTGGACGAGCAGTTTAAGGTGGAGGATGCCTTCAAGGGCTGCCAGCAGACGCTCCTCATGACTCTGCTCTGCGCCGGAACAGAAATGACGGAAAGCATCATTTAGCTTGCGCCGCCAGGCAGAAGGAAGTATTCTGATAAGGCTGGTATATTATAGGAAAAGAGGGAGATACAGATGGAAAAGAACAGCACTGAGTTTATGCAGCAGGTATATGATCTGGCAACCGGAGCCTATAATCCTGGAAGCAGCATCGTGGCAGAGAATGCCTTTGTGGAAAATGTGTTCAGTGAGGGCTCTGTCTGTGCAGAGGCTTACAGGGAGGTGTATGCCGCCGGAGAGCGCCTGTGCAGACGTCTGGGCGTGCAGTTCGGCGACGATGTGGACGTGGAGGCCATTGTGGACAACATGATGGAGATCCAGAGGGAGATCGGCCTTAAGATGTACGAATACGGCTGGTATTTTGCCAAAGGCGGAGACGGGATCCATAAGGTATAGGAGTGTGTCATGGCTTTTTTGGAGGATCTGAAGGGATTTTACGGAACTGGCGAGAAAAACCGGGCGGGTCAGAGCCTGGAGGAATTTCTGGACAGGTATGATCCCAGAAAATATGACTGTCCCAGCTGTACCACGGATATTGTGGCGGTACAGTGTGATGAGCCGCTCCGGTCCTGGGGGCAGCCCTTAAAGCTTCTTCTTGTTAAACGGGGCAATCATCCAAGCATTGGCTGGTATGCCACGCCGGGCGGCTTTGTGGAGCTTAAGGAGGATCTTTATGAGGGTGCGGCCAGAGAGCTTCAGGAGGAGACCGGAGTGACGGGACTTCCGCTCCAGCAGCTTCGTACCTGGGGCGCTTATGACAGGGATCCCCGGTGGCGGGTGATCACGACCTCGTTCCTGGCTCTGGCGGAAGGCGATCTGCCGGTGAGGGCCGGCGACGATGCGGCGGATGCGCTGTGGATGGATGTGTCGCTCCGTCTGGTCTCGGAGGAGGACGGGCAGCAGCGGAAGGAGATCTGGGAGCTTTGCCTGGACCATGAAGAACGGAAGGTCCATGTGGCGGCCCGGGTAGAGCGTACATATTTCCCGGACGCCGTGCTTCCCAGGGAAAGGTACAGGCTCCTGTGGGCGGACGGCCTGGCTGTGGACCACGGCTGCATCATCACCCAGGCGCTTCTTTATCTGAAGGAGCGGCTGGAGGAGAGGACAGGCGGAAAGACAGTCCGTTAAATAGGAAGGCCGGCATGTGATCCCGAAAGGAACGGCATGCCGGTTTTTCTGATGTTTTAAGGCTTTATGCGGGCGGCCGCGTCTGGCTGCCGGTAAAGATATCTGGGAAGCCCGTTTTCCATGATCCGTTCCGGTTCACCCTGGATCAGCGGCAGGATATAGGGAAGGAAGCTGTCTGTTACGTCAGAACCGCCCTGAGAGATCCATTCTGCCGGAAATTTCTTTTCCTGGTTGCAGATCCGTCCCACCGGCTCCAGGTAGCAGGAAAGCTCGTAGGGGGCATCGGAGGTCCGCTGGAAGGCTGCCATTTTTCCTGTTTCCCCGGAAAGGGCGGCGTGGACTCCGAAGGCGCCTGCCATGGCAGACTCCTCGATATCTGTTCTGGAGGCCAGCATCCCGCTGCATCTCTGGCTTACATTGAGCTCAATGGAGCGGACCTTGACGTGGAACCGGTCACGGACGAAGGATTCCAGGACCTCTCCGCAGCCGGTGAGCATTTTGTGTCCGAAGGAATCCAGCTTTGCGGCGTCGGAATATTCGCAGATAAAGGTTCCTCCGGCGTCGGCAATGCCCTCGGAAACGCAGACGACCACATTGGCTGTTTTTTCAAAGGCATGCTCCAGATCCTGGTAAAAGGCCTCAAGCTCAAAGGGAGCCTCGGGGAGGTAGATGAGGATAGGGTTGTCTCCCTCATATTTTCTTGCCAGCTTTGAGGCAGCTGTGAGCCAGCCGGCGTGGCGTCCCATGATCTCGATGATTGTCACAGATCTCTGCTGGTATACAGAGGCGTCCAGGACGATCTCCCGGACCGTGGAGGCCACATATTTTGCGGCGCTGCCGAAACCGGGCGTATGGTCTGTGAGCACCAGATCGTTGTCAATGGTCTTGGGAATGCCGATGAACCGTACATCGCTGCCGGTCCGGGCAGCAAAGCGGGAAAGCTTATCCACCGTATCCATGGAGTCGTTTCCTCCCACATAGAGGAAATATCCGATGTTCATTTCGCGGAGATTATCAAAAACAGCGGAATAGACAGCGTCCGTCAGATCCTCCGGGAGCTTAAAGCGGCAGGACCCCAGATAAGCGGCGGGCGTCAGCCGGAGGAGCTTCAGCTCTTCCTCGCTGAGGGCAGTCAGATCTGTGACCTGGTCCGCAAGGAAGCCCTCAATGCCGTTGAGCATCCCATAGACACGGCCCTCCTGCCCTGCCTCCTTCCATGCCTGTACTGCGCCGCAGAGGCTGGCGTTTATGACGGCGGTGGGGCCGCCGGACTGTCCGATCACTAAATTCTTCATAATAAATCCATTCTCTCCATTCTAGTGCGATTTAGAGTCAGTACTTCTTACTGCCGGCGGTGGGATCATTTATCTCCGGGCCGGCGTGCTGTACGGAAATATTATAATACAGGAAGAAAGAAAATCAATCAATTTTTTCAGGCTGGTATAGATCTGGGAAAAGCGGCAATAATAGGAGTATCACCAAAGAGAAAGATTAATACTTATCCTCCCCTTTTTAACCGGCTCCGGTACGAAGTTCGTACTGGGGCTGGTTTTTTTTCACTATTGAACCAATGGTTCAAGACAACGCGGCTGATTTCGTGTATGATAGAAGCAGATGAAAAGAATCTGGAAGGACAGGCAGGTGATGGGATGGTAAAGATATCGAAAGAGGAGACAGGAAAAAGGATACGCAGACTCCTGGCAGAGAGCGGGATCACAGTCCGGGATGTGCAGGAGGAGCTGGAGCTGGACAGTCCCCAGTCTGTTTACAAATGGCTGAAAGGGAAGGCTCTCCCTTCTCTGGATAATCTCCTGGTCCTGGGATGTATGCTGGATCTGCCTGTGGAGCAGCTTCTGGTCCTGGAGGGGAAGGAGGATGAGGAGATCGTACAGAGGAGGAAAAGGTGGGTCAAAAAACGCCCGCATATTCTGTGCGCCTATGTCCTCAGGACCCACAGGAACCTGGAACGGATCCAGATGATACTGAGTGATACCAGGACCGACTGGAAGCCGGAGAAGCGCAGTGGGATCTGGAAGGAGGCTCCAGAACCAGAAAACGGAAGGAATTCCTTTAATCCAGAAGCTCCGCGTAGGTGACGTTGAGGACCTTGGCCAGGGCCTTCAGCTCAATGTCTGTTATAAAGCGTTTGCCGCTTTCCATCCGCTGGATCGCATTTTTATCAATATCAAGGCCTTGTACCTGGAGCATATCGGCCAGCTTCCTCTGGGAGACATTTTTCATCTCCAGGCGCAGCTTCCGTATTTTTTGTCCGCATATATTATTTAGTCCGTGTTCTGATTTGTTTTTGTACATCGCTTTCTCCCCTCAAGACATTCACTGATTGTCAGTAAGATAAATATATGTTAAGATGGACCGGGAGATGACATTTACTAGATGTCGAAAATAGATTTTATTAAAAGAAAGAGGGGTTCATTCATGAATTATAAGGAACTGGCAGAAAAAGCCCGTGAAATAAAAGCCGGCGGAGAGAGATTCCTTGCACAGTATGAAAATGAGATCGTGGATTTTCTGAGAGAGGATGCAGAAGACGCGGAGAGCCGCCTGCAGAAGGAGATCTTTTTTGAATTTCTGGATAATCTCCATGGAATGTGCCATCTGGCAGAATATATGGGACTGGAGGTCGTAAAGGAGGGGGTTCTGGGTCTGGACAGCCAGGGAGAGATGACGCTGGACGGCGATATCCTGCCGCTGATGACAGAAGTAGAGGTGAAGCTGTATGACAAGGAGGAGGAGCAGGAGATCTGGACCAGGACCTATGTGGCCGGGGCAAAGAAGCGGTATCTGGTGGGAATCGACCGGTCCTGCCCGCTAATTGGAATGCGGGCACGTATGCGTGGATAAAAAAGGGGTATAATAGGGCCAGAGGTGATGAAATGAGATCGATCTGGTCCATAAACGACATACAGAAGAAAGATAAACGGGAACCTTTTCCAGAGCACATTTCTGCGGCCGTGATCGGAGGGGGGATGGCAGGGATCCTTTGTGCATGGTTCCTTATGGAAAGCGGTGTGGATACAGTAGTCCTGGAGGCAGGGACCGTTGGGAGCGGGCAGACGGAAGGGACCACGGCTAAGATCACATCCCAGCATGGACTGATCTACAGCAGACTGACAGAGACCATGGGGGCAGAAGCTGCGGCCCGGTATGCCCAGGCCAGCCAGACAGCTATCGATCAGTATGAGCGGATCGTGGATTCTGCGGGGATCCAGTGCGGTTTTAAAAGGCTGCCCTCCTATCTGTATACAGAATGCGGGGAGGGGATGAAAAAGCTGGAGCAGGAGCGTTCTGCCGCTGTGAGGGCCGGTATACCGGCCTCTATCGTATATGATACCGGCCTTCCCTTTCCGGTGAAAATGGCTCTGCGGTATGAAAATCAGGCCCAGTTTGATCCCATTGGTTTTTTATACGGCCTGTCGGATTCCTTAAAGATCTGCCAGTATACCAGAGTCCTGCAGGTAAAAGGTCATGAGATACGGACTGACCGGGGAACTGTGAAGGCAGACCATATTGTTTTTGCATCGCATTTTCCGTTTCCCCGCTGGCCGGGCTTTTACTCAGCCAGGATGCACCAGGAAAGAAGCTATGTACTGGCTCTGGAAACAGAGGACTGGGACTTGGGGGGAATGTATTATGGGATCGATCCGGATGGACTTTCCTTCCGGAATGCCGGTGAACTGGTGCTTGTGGGCGGTATGGGACACCGGACAGGAGAGGGCAGGATCAAGGATCCCTATGGGGAGCTTGAGAAAAGAGCGGGGAATATCTGGAAAAAAGCCGAGATAAAGGCGTCCTGGTCGGCCCAGGACTGCATGACTCTGGATTCAGTCCCCTATATTGGCGTTTTCTCAAGGCTTCGTCCGTACTGGCTTGTGGCCACAGGATTCGGAAAATGGGGAATGACCAATTCTATGGTTTCCGCCATGGCGGTCTGTGATGCGGTTACTGGACAGAGTATGAAGGAATGGGAGCTGTTTTCTCCCCAGAGAAAAACTTTTTCAGCCTCATATAAAACTTTTTTGAAAGAAATGGGACATTCCATTAAGAATCTGGCTGTATTGGGAGGACCAAGATGTCCCCATCTGGGCTGCCGGCTCCAGTGGGATCCAGCAGAGAGGACCTGGGACTGTCCCTGCCATGGGTCCAGATTCCGGGCAGACGGAGAACTTCTGGATGAACCTTCAAAAAAGAATATAAAAAATCCCGGCTGTTAAAATACAGCCGGGAAATCCGGAACCCAGATCATTTTAAGGAGCTTCCAACGGTCCGACACTCTGGATCTCTCTGGATTGACGATGCAGGAGCCATCAGCGCTCCTGTTTTTTAAATACAGACTTTGGCTGTTTACAGATCGGGCACTTCCAATCATCGGGAAGCTCCTCAAAGGGAGTTTCCCCTTCATATACATATCCGCATACGGAGCAGACATAGGCTGTCTTTGGAATGGTTTCTTCCTCCTTCAGATAAGTAGGAGCATTTTTGGGGCTCTTTCCCTTTACCACAGTATGATAATAGGAATAGGTCATTGCCGGAGCATTTTCCAGGTTATCGGCATCCAGAACCTTTCCAAGGAAAACTGTGTGGCTGTCGGTCTCCATTTTGTTGACGACCTGGCACACGATATACGCGCAGGCATCCTCGATCACTGGGAGGCCTTCAACAGTCTTATAGGAAACAGAATCAAATTTATTGACGTTTTTTCCTGACTGGAATCCAAAGGTCCCGATGATCCCAGGATCCGTGTTTTCAGAAAGGATGGAAATAGCAAATTTTCCGGTTCTTTCAATGCAGGAATTGGTAAAGTTGTCATGGTTGATGCTGATGGCAATGGACGCCGGATCGGATGTGATCTGCATGGCGCTGTTGGCGATACAGCCCGTAGGCCGGTCCCCATCCAGGGAAGAGATCAGATAGACGCCATAAGAAAGTTTTCGGAATGCGGATTTGTTCATACTAAGCCCTCCTGTGATCACTTGTGTTATGCAGTTATTTCTTTTTCGCTGGCGGATATTCGTCCCGGATCTCGTCTGCGAGGCGCTCGATCATCTGCTTTTTCAGATACACATCGAAGGCAAGCTCACAAATGAAGGAAAAGAGCTGGAGCGCATCCTTCTCACCGGGATCTTCCACGTCGGAAAAGGTTTTTTCTGCTGTTTCAAATTTTGCTTTTACGTCATCCTTTAATTTATCCATCTGGCTGTGTTCCATGGTAAATACCTCTGTATATACCTGGGACAGAGGAAGCGGAGCTTCACCGAAGTGGTGCTCTGTGATATAGGACAGAATGGTCTCAATATCGTTAAAGTTCAGCAGATTCTTAAAGTAATAAATAAATACCAGAAGCAGGATATGATCCTGGGTGTATTTTTTACGTACCGGAGAGGGAAGGAGGTTGTTTTTGGCATAGTTATTGATCATAGTCTTTGTGAGTACCTTGTCCTCCGGATATCGCTTCAGCTCCCTCAGGTGTTTCTCCATAAAGGTAGTTACCTGGTCCATGTAAAGGTCGATCTGCGGGATATCTTCAACTTTTATGTGATCCAGACTGTTCAGGTGCTGGAACAGTCCTTCTAAGCGTTCTTCATTGGTTTTCATGGTGAAACTCCTTTCAATACTTATTATATAGTATTAAAAACTAGATGACAAGAGACAAATACGATTTTCTCGTTTTATTGGACAGCATCCGGGGAATCTGGTATAATACGAATCTGACAAGAAAGGGGAATATCATGAAGAGTTTTGAGACACTGAACCCAATGCAGCAGCAGGCTGTTTTACATACAGAGGGTCCCCTCCTGGTACTGGCAGGAGCCGGATCCGGAAAAACGAGGGCATTGACCCACCGGGTCGCCTATCTGATCGAGGAAAAAAATGTGTCGCCCTGGAATATCCTGGCGATCACCTTTACGAATAAAGCGGCAGGAGAAATGCGGGAACGGGTCAACGGGCTGATCCCCCAGGGAGCGGACAGCGTATGGGTCAGCACCTTCCACTCGCTTTGCGTCCGGATCCTCAGACGTTTCATTGAAAATCTGGGGTACGAGTCCAGCTTCTCTATTTATGACACCGATGACCAGAAAACACTGATGAAGCAGATCTTTAAGGAACGGGAGATCAATGGAAAGCTGTATAAGGAGCGCGGAGTGCTGGGGATCATTTCTTCGGCCAAGAATGATCTGGTCACGCCGGAGGAGTTTGCCCTGGAGAGTAAAAAGGACGGATCTGCCCGCAACCAGCAGATCGCGGAGCTGTATAAGGAATACCAGGTGCGGCTGAAGAAGAATAATGCCCTGGATTTTGATGACCTTCTGGTGAAAACTGTGGAGCTTTTTGAATCCTGTCCGGAGGTTCTGGACTATTACCAGGAAAGATTCCGCTACATCATGGTAGACGAGTATCAGGATACCAATACGGCCCAGTTCAGGCTTGTGAGCCTGCTGGCCTCCAAATACAGGAACATCTGCGTGGTGGGAGACGACGACCAGTCCATTTACCGGTTCCGAGGAGCCAATATAAAGAATATACTGAGTTTTGAGGAGGCGTTTCCTGGCGCAAAGGTCATTAAGCTGGAACAGAATTACCGCTCCACAAAGACCATCCTAAGCGCGGCCAACGAGGTGATCCGTAATAATGAGGGGAGAAAGGATAAGACCCTCTGGACAGAAAATGAGACGGGAGAGAAGATCCGTGTAAAGCTGTTTGATACGGCATACGATGAAGCGGAGGGAATCGTTTCCGACATTATGAAAAGGGGAGGTTCCTGGAAGGATTCCGCCATTCTTTACCGGACCAACGCCCAGTCCCGTATCCTGGAGGAGAAATTTGTCACCCATAATATCCCTTACCGGATGGTGGGCGGCGTGAATTTCTACCAGAGAAAGGAGATCAAGGACATCCTGGCGTATTTAAAGACCATTGCCAACGGGCGGGACGACCTGGCGGTTCAGAGGATCATCAATGTACCGAAGCGGGGAATCGGAGCCGTATCCATCGGAAAGGTAAACATGTATGCAGCTGAGCATGGGATGAATTTTTATGATGCGCTTTTAAGGATCGGGGCGGTGCCGGGCCTGGGAAAGGCTGCGCCCAAAATAGACCAGTTTACGGATGAGATCGGCCGTTTCCGGAAAAACTTAAAGGATGGAATGGCGATCCAGAATGTGATCACAGATATCCTGGAGTCCACAGGATATAAGGCGGAACTGATGGAGGAAGGCGAGGTGGAGGCAGAAACCCGTCTGGAAAACATCAGTGAGCTGTCCAATAAGGCTGTGGCGTACTGGGAGGACGCAGAGGAGCCGACCCTGGATGGATTTCTGGAAGAGGTGGCCCTGGTGGCGGACATCGACAGTATGGATGAATCTGAGGACCGGGTGGTACTGATGACGCTCCATTCGGCCAAGGGACTGGAATTCCCTTATGTATATATGAGCGGATTAGAAGACGGTCTGTTCCCCAGCAGCATGGCCATGTCAGAGGATCCCGAAGCTCTGGAGGAGGAGAGGCGTCTGTGCTATGTGGGGATCACAAGGGCCGAGAAAACGCTTATGATGACAGGAGCAAGGCAGCGGATGGTCAAGGGAGAGACACGGTTTTCCAGACCCAGCCGTTTCCTGGCAGAGATCCCGGAGGAATATAAAGAAGAGGAGAGGCAGGAGGATTCTGTATATCAGAGATCCAGGAAGCTTTCTTCGGATGATCTGGAGGATCCGGGCCTTCCGTGGGCCAGATCGTCTGGGATCAGTATGTTTGGTCAGAATCCTTACGTTTCAAAAAAGAGTGGGATGCCATCGGCCCAGCCAGCCTTTGGAAAGGCATTTACAGTACAAAAGGCTGCTTCTCTGGATTATGCGGAGGGGGACCGGGTCCACCATGTGAAATTTGGCGATGGAACCGTAAAGCAGATCGCAGACGGTGGAAAGGATTATGAGGTAACGGTGGAATTTGATTCCATGGGTGTCAGAAAAATGTTTGCATCATTTGCCAGACTTCAGAAATTGTAAAAAAAGTTAAAAAACGGGATAGTAAAATAAAAACAATCATGTTATACTGTAAACATGAATGTGGATTTCTGATCTTAAGAAACCAGAAAGGATGTGCCATGATGAACAAGTTTGACTTTATGGGAAAAGATGCCGTCAGTAAGATGGAGGACCTGATGAATGTATCCAGATTAAATGAACTGCTTCATAAAAAGGAAGAAGAAGAGAAAAAGAAAAACTGTATCCTCTGGGTGCTGGCGATCTTTGGCGCAGTAGCGGCAGTGGCAGCCATTGCGTACGGTGTGTACCGTTTCTTTACACCGGATTATCTGGAGGACTTTGAAGACGACTTTGACGATGATTTTGACGACGATTTCTTTGAGGATGAGGACGAGGAGATGCCTGTCAGAAAAACAGAGGCAAAGGAAGAAAAGTCTGCGGAATAAGCAGGAGAGTACTGAAAAAAGGAGAGGCTGCGGCGATTGCCTGCAAGCCTCTTTTTAAATATATAAGGAGGAACGGATGAAAAAGGGAGAGATTTATACAGGGATCGTGGAAAAGGTGGATTTTCCCAATAAAGGAATCCTTCATATAGAGGATGAAAAGGTGGTAGTAAAGAATGTACTGCCGGGACAGACCGTGGAGGTGGTCGTTACCAAGCAGAAGACGGGAAAGTGTGAGGCGCGGCTTTTAAACGTAGTCTCCAGGGCGGCCTGCGAGACGCCGGAAAAGGCCTGCGTACATGCAGCCGACTGCGGAGGCTGCTCTTACCAGACGCTTCCCTATGAGGAACAGTTAAAGCTGAAGGAGGGCCAGGTAAAAGGCCTTCTGGATGAGGTGATCCGTGGAGAGTACCAGTATGATGGGATCAAGGCAAGCCCTCTGACCAACAGCTATCGGAACAAAATGGAGTTTTCCTTTGGTGACGAGATAAAGGACGGCCCGCTGGCATTGGGAATGCATAAGCGCGGGAGCTTTTATGATATCGTGACCGTGGATCAGTGCCTTCTGGTCCACGAGGACTGCTGCAGGATCTTAAGAGCGACCCTGGACTACTTTAAGGAAAAAAATGTAAGCTTTTTAAAGAAAACGAGCCACCAGGGATATTTAAGACACCTTCTGGTCCGTCGGGGAATGAGGACCGGGGAGATCCTGGCGGATCTTGTGACCACGACGCAGACTGCGGATTCCTGGGCGGGAAAGGAGACAGAGGAGGAGCTTTTGGAGGGATGGAAGCAGATCCTTCTGGCACTGCCCCTTTCCGGCTCCTTTGCAGGGATCCTCCATACAAAAAATGACAGTCTGGCAGACGCCGTTCTCAATGACGGTACGGACGTGCTGTATGGACAGGACTATTTTTATGAGGAGCTTCTGGGACTGAAATTTAAGATCACTCCGTTTTCCTTCTTCCAGACCAATTCCCTGGGGGCGGAGGTGCTTTACGATACAGTGCGCCAGTACATAGGGGATACCAGCGGGCAAATGGTGTTCGATCTTTACAGCGGCACTGGGACCATCGCCCAGATCCTGGCGCCGGTGGCGGAGCATGTGACCGGAGTGGAGATCGTAGAAGAAGCCGTGGAGGCGGCCAGAGAGAACGCTGCCCTCAACGGGCTTTCCAACTGTGATTTCATTGCAGGGGACGTTCTGAAGGTATTGGATACGCTGGAGGGGCAGCCGGATCTGATCGTCCTGGATCCGCCCAGGGATGGGATCCATCCCAAGGCGCTGCCGAAGATCATCCGCTATGGAGTAGACCGGATGGTGTACGTATCCTGTAAGCCTACCAGTCTGGCACGGGATCTGATCGTGCTGCAGGCCGGAGGATACCGGGTGGAGCGGATGGCGCTGGTGGATATGTTTCCGTTTACGGGGCATGTGGAGACGGT
>NZ_JAXXBR010000109.1:0-13004 GCF_037242085.1 Alitiscatomonas sp.
ATACAATAGAAGCGTTTCTAAAGGATACAGACCAATAAAGGAGTGGAAGAAATATATGAGCAGAAAACCAGTTGTACTGATGATCCTGGACGGATATGGATTAAATAAGGAAAAGCGGGGAAATGCGGTCCTGGAGGCCAATACCCCGGTGATGGACCGGCTGATGAAGGAATGCCCCTTTGTGGAGGGAAATGCCAGCGGGCTGGCCGTGGGGCTTCCCGACGGGCAGATGGGCAACTCTGAGGTGGGGCATCTGAACATGGGCGCAGGCCGCATCGTATACCAGGAGCTGACGAAGATCACAAAGGCCATCGAGGATGGGGATTTCTTTGAAAACAGCGAGTTTTTAAAGACAGTGGAGAATTGTAAAAAGAACGGCTCTGCCCTTCATCTGATGGGACTGGTATCCGACGGAGGCGTACACAGCCACATGACCCATATCTTCGGGCTTCTGGAGCTGGCCAGAAGAAACGGACTGGATAAGGTGTTTGTCCATTGCTTCCTGGACGGAAGGGATACGCCTCCCTCCTCTGGCCGGGAGTTTGTGGAGGCGCTGGAAGGAAAAATGAAGGAACTGGGCGTCGGTAAGGTGGCCTCTGTCATGGGCCGTTATTACGCCATGGACCGGGATAACCGCTGGGATCGTGTGGAGCTGGCTTACAAGGCCCTTACAAAGGGAGAGGGAAAGCAGGATCCCTGCGCCGCTGCGGCCGTACAGGCGTCTTATGATGAAGGAAAGACCGACGAGTTCGTGGTTCCCACGGTGATCACTGAGAACGGACGGCCTGTGGGTCTGGTCCAGGATAAGGACTCTGTGATCTTCTTCAACTTCCGTCCGGACCGGGCCAGAGAGATCACCCGCGCGTTCTGTGACGATGCGTTCACAGGCTTTGACCGGGATAAGAGACTGGAGCTGGTCTACGTCTGCTTTACGGATTACGATGAGACCATCCCCAATAAGCTGGTGGCCTTTAAAAAGGAAGCCATCACCAATACCCTGGGCCAGTTCCTGGCGGATCACCATATGACCCAGGCCAGGATCGCGGAGACAGAGAAGTATGCCCATGTGACCTTCTTCTTCAATGGCGGTGTGGAGGAGCCCAATCCGGGAGAGGAGCGGATCCTGGTGAAATCCCCCAAGGTGGCCACCTATGACCTGCAGCCGGAGATGAGCGCCCCGGCGGTGTGCGATAAGCTGGTGGAGGCCATCGGCTCTGGAAAATATGATGTGATCATCATCAACTTTGCCAACCCGGATATGGTGGGTCATACGGGAGTGGAGAACGCGGCCATCCAGGCGGTGGAGGCTGTGGACGCCTGTGTGGGAAGAGCCGTGGAGGCCATCGAAAAGGCGGACGGCGCAATGTTCATCTGCGCAGACCATGGAAATGTGGAGCAGCTGGTGGATTATGAGACCGGAGAACCGTTTACGGCCCACACGACGAATCCGGTGCCGTTTATCCTGGTGAATGCAGGCGCAGAGTACGGCCTCAGAGAGGGCGGCTGCCTGGCAGATATTGCTCCGACGCTCATCGAGCTCATGGGTATGGAGCAGCCGAAGGAGATGACTGGGAAATCTCTGCTGGTGAAGCGGTAAGGAGACCGGAACGGCGCGCCGGGAGACAGATTCAATGAAAATAAGAGAAAGTGTGCAGATAACCGAAAAAAGGGAACTGTACACTTTCTTTTTGTTTTTGTGAATGAATCTATTGACGGAAAAATAATCAGATGATACTATGAATATATGAAAATATTTTAATATTTATAAAAGGAGATGAAGAAAATAAAAGATAAAAAAAGGATTTTATATAAAAAAACCGAATTTTCGGAAGCGGTCAGCGGAGCCTTGGACAAGTCGCGGATCATGAAGGATGTGGAGATGTTCTGCCGCCTGGAACGGTATACGGGCTCCAGAGACGGAGAGGAAGCAGCCGAGCGGATCGCGGAACGGATGGAGGAGCTGGGGATCCCTGTGGAACGGGAAAAATATCAGGTATACCGGAGCCTTCCCGGAGCGGCGTATCTGCGGGTCCTGGAGGACGGGACAGGGGAGGCTGTTCCTCTGACCCCGTATGTATACAGCGGGACAGCGAAGGATCTGGAGGCGGAGCTGGTTTTTGACCGGACCAGCGCGGCCGGAGGCTGCAGCCAGAGAGAGCAGAGGGCCAGGATGGCCGGTTTTTCCGGGAAGCTGGTCCTGACGTATGAGAACAGCTTTTCGTTTGCGTGTGAGGCAAAACGGGCCGGAGCCCTGGGGGTGCTCACCATCTGGCACGCGGACCTGGCGCACCATGGGACTCTGGGGGGAGTCTGGGGAACGCCGGAGCCGGAGGATCTGTCCTGGCATTATCCAGGGATCCCGTTCGCGGAGATCGGGAAAAACGCTGGGGAGGAGCTGCAAAAACGGCTGGAGTCCGGTCCGCTGACCGTGCGTCTCAGCATTGAGATGTGCCAGGGGATCGTTTCCAGCACCATGCCAGTGGCGCGGATCCAGGGAAGGTCGGAAAAATTTGTACTTGTCTCCGGCCATTATGATTCCTGGTATGAGGGGGCCACGGATAACGGAGTGGCCAACGCCGCCATGATGGAGCTTGCCAGAGTGTTCCAGGAGAACCGGGAGCGGCTGGAGCGGTCAGTGGTGTTCGCCTGGTGGTCCGGCCATTCAGACGGCCGTTATGCCGGATCCGCCTGGTATTACGACCACCATTGGGAGGAGCTGAAGGAAAATTGTGTGGCGCATATCAATATGGATATCTGCGGCTGCAAGGGCTCTGATGTGGTGGGGTTCCAGACGTCCATGCTGGAAGGAGCAGACTTTGACCGGGAATTCCTGAAGGGATTCAACGAGGGGGAGCCGGATCCGCCGGTGCCCATGACCCGGTTTGCAGACCAGACCTTCTGGGGAGCGGATATTCCCTTTGCCATTATGCCGAAGTTTATAAAAAAGGATCATGAAATGTTTTACTGGTGGCACACCAGAGAGGATACCTTTGATAAGGTGGATCCGGAGGTGGCGCTGCGGGATACAAGGGTCATTGGGGAGCTGGCGGCATTCTTCGCGAACTGCGGGAAGCTCCCGGCAGACATGGGCGGATTTGTGGACTTTATGGAGTCCCGCCTCCGCGCCATTGAAGAGAGGCTTGGCGGAGACTTTGACCTTTCTCCGGTGTGGCCGGTGCTTGGCAGGCTGAGGGAGGCGGTCATGGATCTTGAAGCGTCCATGGAAGGCCAGGAAAATACAGATGACGCCATTCTGGAGACTGCCGGGGAGCTGGCGAGGATCACCTATACGGCGTCCAGTCCGTACCACCAGGATCCGGCGGTGAAGGCTCCTGTCTTTTCCGGGCTTGCCATGGCAGAGGGACTGACCCGGGAAAATACGGAAGAGGAATATTATCTGGCGGTGCAGACCAGGTTCGTGCGTCAGAGGAACCGGCTCACAGGGCAGATGAAGCAGGTTTCGGAGATCTGCAGAAGGTGGACCGCCCGGTGGGAAAATCAAGAGGGGAATATGTAAAAACTATATACAAGGAGGAGCACTGTATGAGGAAAGGTATGTATGGGAAACTGACGATGCTGGCGGTGGCTGGCGTCATGGCGCTGTCGGGCTGCGGAAACAGCGGGGGAGATACTGGAACAGCGGCGGAGCCAAAGGGGGAAACGACGGCTTTAGCGGGGACGGAGACGGAAAAGGCGTTAGAGGAAGCCAGCCAGGGGGAGAAGGAGCCGTCCATTGGGCGGACGGATATTATTTCTGCCAACACCAGCGATATCCGGTCCATGGATCCCCAGGTGGGAGTGGATTCTCCGTCTGCAACGCTGAACCGCCACATTTATAACGGCCTGGTAAAGATCGATGAGAACCGGGAGGTCGTGGGGGACCTGGCGGAGAGCTTTGAGATGGTGGATGACAAGACCTATAAATTTAAGCTCCGGGAAGGCGTGAAGTTCCATAATGGGGAGGAGCTGAAGGCCAGCGACGTGAAATTCAGCCTGGAGCGGGCCAAGACCATGCCCAAGGCCATGTCCAACGCGTCGGCCATCGACCATGTTTCGGTGGAGGGGGATTATGACCTGACGATCCATCTTTCCCGTCCATATCCGTCCCTTCTTTATGTCCTCAATGACACCAGCATGAAGATCCTGTCGGAGAAGGCTGTGACTGAGGCCGGGGAGACATACGGGGAAGAGCCCATAGGAACGGGCCCGTTCATGTTTAAGGAATGGGTCCCCAACGATCACTGGACGCTGGTGCGGTTTGACGATTACTTTGACGGACCGGCCACAGCCACTTCCATCACCAACCGGATCATTCCCGAGGGGAGCGCCAGGACCATTGCCCTGGAAACGGGAGAGATCGACGTGATCTTAACGGTGGATCCGGTGGACGCCGCCAACGTGGAAGCCAATGATGAGCTGGTACTGGAAAGCTGGCCGTCGGCTTCAGTGGAATTCATGGCGTTCAATACCACGAAAAAGGGACTGGATGACGTCCGGGTGCGCCAGGCCATTACATATGCCATGAACCGCCAGGAATTTGTGGATACGATCGTAGAAGGCCGCGGCGAGGTGGCCAGCTCCTTCATTGCAAAGACCCTGCCGGGGTGGAATGAGGAAGTGCAGCCGTATCCCCAGGATCTGGAAAAGGCCAGGGAGCTTCTGGCAGAAGCAGGCTATGGGGACGGGCTGGATCTTAAGATGTACGTATCCGGAGACGTGAGGAACCGTACCGCCCAGGTGGTCCAGGCCCAGCTGGCCCAGATCGGCGTCAACGTGGACATCAACGTTTACGAGTGGGGCGCGTTCCAGGATGCGATCAACGCCGGAGAGCATGAGCTCCTGATCCTGGGCTGGACCAATACCACCTGTGATCCGGAATACAGTGTGACGCCGCTGTTCCATTCAAAAAACTGCGGCATGAACGGAAACCGGGCATATCTCAGGGATGAAAAGGTGGATGAAATGATCGACGCCGCCAGCATGGAAACAGACCGGGAGAAGAGGCTTCAGACATATAGGGACCTCCAGGTCCGCTTAAATGAGCTCTGCCCGTGGGTGCCGCTGTATTATAAGAGCAATATGGTGGGAAGAAGGGCGGATCTTAAGGGATTCCAGTTTAATAAAAATACAGCCCTCCATTATCTGGGAGACTGTTATTTTGAGAAGTAGGAGAGGACAGCCGCATCGGAGAAATCCGGTGCGGCTGCTATTTTTGTTTATCTGCCAAGAAGAGAGATATCTCGTTCAAATTCCCGTGCGCTCAGACAGAGTTCTGTTACCCGGTCCCAGTTTTTACAGACAACTGGGGCAAACTGTTCAAAAATCCGGGCTCGTTTGTTTTTTCCGGAAATTCGTATACCATGATATATCTTCTTCTTAGCGATGACATTTTCCCAGGGGTTTTCCATAAATTCAATTTCGGGCAGGTTATCGTAGGCGGCAGCGATCCAGGCTTCGGTGCTGTCGCAGGGGATAACGATGCAGGTACGGTCTATTTCTTTTAACCATGAACGGATCAAAGACTTCAGGTGTTCCATATAACTGGAAACGGGTGCGTTGTGCTCAGGGCAGGGAAGCAAGACAGGGCAGTTATTCCGGTATTCTGGTTTAATGTCACACTCCAAAGGATTCCGGATATTTTGGAGGGGGCATTTCACTGAGCCACACCCGCAATGGGAGACTTTCTCCTTTCTGGATACGTCACCATCCATCTGAATGACCAGAAAGTCCAACGTGGGCTGAATTTTATCCATAAGCTGCATCCGGATACTGGCGTAATCATGACACCATTTCCAGACGCCTTTCCATCCGTTTCCGTATTGTCCGCGCAGATCAGGCTCAGGCTGAAGCAGTACAAAATAGTTGGTATCTCCGGTTATAAGATTAATAACATTTTTAAGGATGATGTAGTCGGTTGGACCTTCACAAATAATCCCTATATTTTTCATAGCAGTGATGGAACACCTCCCAGTCTTCCGCTGATCCAGAGCCTGGATAAAGGAAGACCTTCATCGATCAGCTCCTGGGAAACAGAAATCCGCCGGATCTGGGCATATCCGTTACTGTCACGGTCTACGGCAAACAGCCGTATATCGTCATTCTGCAGGTCCAGTCCATCCAGTACCAGCGGATTATGGGTGGTCAGAAAAACATGCTTATTATTCTGGATAATCTGTTCACAGAACACCTGGATCATTTTTTTTGCCAGGCGGGGATTTAACGCGTGGTCAAAGCTGTCTACTGAGAAAATAGATGGACCCATGGGATGCATGGCAAGCGTCAGCATGAACAGGACATATAAGGCTCCCTCGCTGGCATCATAACCGGTAAAACGAGCGGTATCCTTCATATAGCGGTCTGTAAATTCAATGACCTGGCGTGTTGTGGGGATATTGGCGTTGATCGTTGTTTTTTTTGGCGTATCCACAGATATATCGGAGGCCCAGTCGATCATGTCAAGGATGTCATCCATATATAAATTTCCGAAAAACAGATCCCCGTCGTTTTCATGGATCAGTGTCCGGATCGCCTCGGCCAGACGTCCGCCATTCAATCCGACAGGAGAAACCTGATTGGGATCTGGGATCGTGCCTCTCAAAGTCAAGGTGTTTGGCTGGAAAATACCGTAAGATGAAAAATCCTCCGCGATTTTGCGGCCGGTTGTCAGTTCTGGGTCATTATCAATGAGAAAGAAGCCGATATAACTGTTGGACTGCTGCTGGGAGGCATTGCTGCGTCCCCATATTTTTTCTCCGTTCTGAAGAAATGCCTCAGAGTGGTATTTCCAATAGTCGGTATCAGTAGGAGTTGTCAGATGTACATCGTAACGGAATTTATCTGTACAGCAGTCATCTTCCCATTCCAGGGAAAGATCGATCATGGATCGTTGTCTCTTAAGATCCTTAAAACTGGATTTGTAAAGCGAGGGAATACTGAGGCGCACGCCTTTGCGCTGGAGGCTGGAAGAATCGACACGGTCGGTCATAGCCGCACTTAATAAACCGATCGCTTCCAGGATCGTAGTTTTTCCAGAACCGTTGGCACCGATAAATACATTGACTTTACCAGGTTCGAAGGCTGCGTTATACAGGGACTTAAAGTTCCCAAAAGTAATTTTTCGTATATTCATAATTGCTGCCCCTTTCTAAAATACAGTATAACATAATCCATGAATTAAATACAAACATTTTCCGGTGTTTAGCCATATCTAATCTTAGGATTACTGTGCTTGTAAAAATAAGGGGCAGCTGCGTATGGGAGAGAAGATGCGGCTGTCTGGTCTATGGGTATTCTTTTTCTTTATCAAGCTGAAGATAGAAGGCGAAGAGTTTCAAGGCACGCTTGATTTCTGTATCAGAATACTGGCGGCAGAGTATATTGAAAAATTTATAATTTTCTGATGAAGGGGATTCCTGTTTTCCGAATAAAAGATAATCAACAGAGACATGGCAGGTATACGCAATCTGGGCAACTACATCCAGACTGGCAGTACGTTTTCCCTGTTCAATCAGTGCGAGATAAGACGATGAAATATGTATCATATCAGCAAACACTTCCTGGGCTTTGTTCTGGGTATTTCTGAGTTCCCGGATCCGCTTTCCCATTGATTCCAGATCAACCGTATATGTATCCAATGGTGGCCTCCTTTTTTCTAAATATCTTATATTACATAATAAAATGGAAATATATGGAAATCATATCATTCTAAAATATAGAAAACATTTCTGCCCCCCATCATTCGTTCTTGAATCTGATCCCGTCCACTGCTATAATTTCTTTAAAATCTACCACACAAGGGGGAATTCACCATGTACGACGTGACAGCCATCGGAGAGCTTCTGATCGATTTTGCAGCCAGGGATACGGATGCGGCCGGGTATTCCACCATGAAGGCAAATCCGGGCGGAGCGCCGGGAAATTTCCTGGCGGCTCTAAGTAAATACGGGCTCCGGACGGCATTTCTGGGCAAGGTGGGAACGGACGCCTTTGGCGGGCTGCTCATAAATACCCTTAAGGAGGCCGGGATCGAGACAAAGGGGATCCGGCAGGACAGCTCGGTGCTCACGACCCTGGCCTTTGTTACCTTTGACGCCGGAGGAGACCGGTCATTCAGCTTCGCCAGAAAGCCGGGGGCGGATACGCAGCTTTCCTTTGAGGAGCTGGACCTGGAGATCATCGACCAGGCAAAGGTATTTCATTTCGGCACCTTAAGCCTCACAGACGAGCCGGTGCGCACAGCAACGAAACGGGCGGTGGAATACGCCCGGAAAAAGGGAAAGTGGATCACCTTTGATCCGAATTTGCGGCTTCCCCTGTGGAACACGCCGGACGAGGCCAGGGAGCAGATCCTCTGGGGGCTTTCCCAGGCGGATGTGGTGAAGATCAGCGACGAGGAGGCGGAATTCCTCTGGGGGATCACCGACGAAGAGAAGGCGGCTGAAAAGCTCCAGAAGGAATTCGGCGTAAAGCTTTCCATGGTGACTATGGGCCCCAGGGGTGCGTATCTGTCCAATGAAAAGGCGGCCGCCCGGGCAGCCTGCCCCAGAGTGACGCCGGTGGACACCACGGGAGCCGGGGATATTTTCGGGGGAAGCGCCGTGGCCTGGCTTTTAAAGTCCGGGAAAGCGCCGGAGGAGCTGGATGAAAAAGAGCTGGCCGCCATGGGCGCTTTCGCATCCACAGCGGCCAGCCTGTCCACAGAAATGCCTGGAGGGATCCCCAGTATCCCATCGGAGGAGGCGGTCCTTAAAAAGCTCCGGGGATCAGAAGCCATATAAAAGAAGGGGAGCGGTCAGGACAGATAGCTCCGCATGGTCTTCAGTGCATTTTTTTCCAGCCTGGAGACCTGGGCCTGGCTGATGCCCACCTCCTCCGCCACCTCGGTCTGGGTGCGGCCTTCATAAAAGCGCATGCGGATGATGTTCCGCTCCCGGTCCGGGAGCCGTTTCATGGCCTCGTTTAAGGAAAGCTGCTCGATCCAGTTTTCCTCCCTGTTTTTCTTATCGCTGATCTGGTCCATGACATAAAGGGGATCGCCGCCGTCGGTATAGACAGGCTCATAAAGGCTCATGGGCGTCTGGATGGCGTCCATGGCATAGGTGATCTCCTCTTTGCTCAGACCCACCTCATCAGCGATTTCCATGATGGTGGGTTCTTTCATGTTCTTTTTCATGAGGTTTTCTCTGGCGTAGATGGCTTTGTAGGCAGTGTCCCGCAGGGAGCGGCTGACACGGATGGAATTGTTGTCCCGGAGATACCGGCGGACCTCCCCAAGGATCATGGGGACCGCGTAGGTGGAGAAACGGACGTTCTGGGTGATGTCAAAATTGTCGATGGCCTTGATTAGGCCGATGCATCCGATCTGGAACAGGTCGTCCACGTTCTCGTTATTTCCGGAGAAGCGCTGGATGACGCTTAACACAAGACGCAGATTTCCTTTGATATAGTCCTCCCTGGCCTGCTTATCGCCGGCCAGGATCCTTTTAAAAAGCTCTTCCTTCTCTTCTGTGGTAAGTAACGGCAGCTTGGCCGTATTGACTCCGCATATTTCAACCTTATAACCGGACATATCCTTACCTCCTGGATCATTCTCTGGATTTTGCTATATTGAGAATGATGTACGGTTTTGGTAAGGATTATACCGGAGGCCGGCTGGTAAATTCTGCAGGCCTGTTTTAACGGGTTATTCTGTCATGTTCTGACGGTAAAGGATCAGAAGGCCCCGCAGCAGGAGATCCGCGTCGTAAATGATCTTATGGGTGCAGAGGGGAGTGATGAACCGGGACATGCCTCCGGTGGCCACCAGAGTCGCCGGTTCTCCTAATTCTGCCTCCATCCGGTCAATGAGCCCGTCCAGCATGGCGGCGTTGCCGTACATGATGCCGTTTCTCATACACTCGATGGTATTTTTTCCGATGGTCCGTTTGGGAACATCCAGGTTGATCCTGGGAAGCTGGGCCGTATTGGACACCAGGGAATTTAAAGAGACCTTGACACCTGGCAGGATCACGCCGCCGATGTAGGAGCCTGCCTTATCCACCACATCCATAGTGGTGGCGGTCCCCATGTCGATGATGATGATGGGGCCCTCATATCTTGCAATGGCAGCCACCGCAGCCACGATCCGGTCGCCGCCTACGGCCTTAGGGTTGTCCATTTTAATATTTAAGCCGGTCTTCATGCCAGATCCCACTAAAAACGGCCGTTTTCCGGTGATCTTTTTTACGGCCGAGGAAAGAGGGGCGTTTAAGGGCGGTACAACGGAGGAGATGATGGAGCCCTCGATGTCGCTCCGTTTTACCTTGTGTATTTCCAGGATGTTTTTCAGCATGATGGCGTATTCCAGGCTTGTCTTGCGGTCGTCGGTGGTGATCCGCTCTTCAAAATATGTGGACTGGTCATCCAGCCCGCCCACGACGATATTGCTGTTTCCCATGTCTACGGCTAAAATCATAAAGAAAACTCCTTCCACATTTGAATCGTAAGTGATATAATTAAGTGCTATGTACGATCATTATTTTTTAATGAAAGTGATTTTACCACAAAATAATCGGAAATACAACGGAGGATTCCAAAATGTTGAAGGGAAAAACAGTGCTTTTATGCGTGACAGGGAGTATTGCGGCCTATAAGATCGCTTATCTGGCCAGCGCGCTGAAAAAATTAAGGGCCGATGTCCATGTGATCATGACAGAAAACGCCACCAATTTCATCAATCCCATTACCTTCGAGACGCTGACCGGGAACAAGTGCCTGGTGGACACCTTTGACCGGAATTTTGAGTTTTCCGTGGAGCACGTTTCCCTGGCAAAGCTGGCGGATGTGGTGCTGGTGGCTCCGGCCTCTGCCAATGTGATCGCAAAGCTGGCCCATGGCCTGGCTGACGATATGCTGACCACCACCGTCCTGGCCTGCACCTGCAAAAAGATCATAAGCCCTGCCATGAACACCCGGATGTTTGAAAATCCCATCACCCAGGATAATTTAAGGATCTGTGAACGGTACGGGATGGAGGTGATCTCCCCGGCCAGCGGCTATCTGGCCTGCGGGGATACGGGAGCCGGGAAAATGCCGGAGCCGGAGGTACTGCTCCAGTATATTTTAAAGGAGATCCGGTATGAAAAGGATCTGGCCGGGAAAAAGATCTTAGTGACCGCCGGTCCCACCAGGGAGGCCATCGATCCGGTCCGCTACATCACCAACCACTCCACCGGGAAGATGGGATACGCCATTGCGAAGACCGCTGCGTACCGGGGGGCCCAGGTGACTCTGGTCACAGGACCGGCGGAGGAGAAGCCGCCCATGTTCGTGGACCTGGTGCCGGTGGAGAGCGCCAAGGAGATGTTTGAGGCCGTGACCGCCAGGAGCGCAGGGCAGGACGCCATCATAAAGGCAGCGGCGGTGGCTGATTACCGGCCTAAATTCGTCAATACGGAAAAGACAAAGAAAAAGGACGGGGATATGGCGATCCAGCTGGAGCGCACCGACGATATCTTAAAGTGGCTGGGAGAGCATAAGAAAGAGGGCCAGTTCCTCTGCGGCTTTTCCATGGAAACGGAGCATATGCTGGAAAATTCCAGGGCAAAGCTGGAAAAGAAGAAGCTGGATATGATCGTGGCCAATAACCTGAAGGTGGACGGGGCTGGCTTCGGCACCGATACCAACGTGGTGACGCTGATCACCAGAGAAAAGGAGACGGAGCTTCCCAAGATGTCCAAGGAGGACGTGGCCGGAAGGATCCTGGACGCTGTTTTTGGAATGGAGAGGAAGGATCCGGAGGATTTTTAAGACGGAACGGGTCTGGCCCAGATTATACTTGACGAATGGTGAATTTATTGGCAAAATAAGGATGTTGTGATTTTAAGACGTTTGAATTGGAGGTTTTCCATTGGCAGCTTTTGCAGATGAAATAAAGAGACGGCGCACCTTTGCGATCATTTCGCACCCGGACGCCGGTAAGACGACACTGACTGAAAAATTCCTTCTTTACGGAGGAGCCATCAATCTGGCGGGAACCGTAAAGGGAAGGAAGGCCACAAAGCATGCGGTCTCCGACTGGATGGAGATCGAGAAGGAGAGGGGAATTTCCGTTACCTCTTCGGTTTTACAGTTTAATTATGAAGGCTACTGCATCAATATCCTGGACACGCCGGGCCATCAGGACTTCTCGGAGGATACCTACCGGACCCTTATGGCTGCGGACTCGGCGGTGATGGTCATCGACGGCTCCAAGGGTGTGGAGGCACAGACCATCAAGCTTTTCAAGGTCTGTGTGATGCGCCATATCCCGATCTTTACCTTTGTGAACAAAATGGACCGGGAGGCCAGGGATCCCTTTGAGCTGATGAGCGAGATCGAAGAGGTCCTGGGGATCCATACCTGCCCCATCAACTGGCCCATCGGCTGCGGCAAGAATTTTAAGGGCGTATACGACCGTCAGACAAAGCAGATCACCACCTTCACGGCCGCCATGGGAGGCCAGAAGGAGGTGGCCAGCAGGACCTTCGACGTGGAGGGCGCGGATGTGGACTCCATCATCGGCCAGGATTACCATGCCCAGCTCAGGGACGATATCGAGCTTTTAGACGGAGCCAGCGATGAATTTGACCAGGAGTTGGTAAACCGCGGCGAGCTTTCTCCGGTGTTCTTTGGTTCGGCTTTGACCAACTTCGGCGTGGAGACCTTCCTGGAGCATTTCTTAAATATGACCTCCTCCCCGCTTCCCAGAAAGACTCTGGACGGCCAGGTGGATCCGTTTGATGAAAAGTTTTCCGCCTTTGTATTTAAGATCCAGGCCAACATGAACAAGGCCCACAGGGACAGGATCGCGTTCATGCGGATCTGTTCTGGAAGGTTTGAGGCTGGAATGGAAGTGAACCATGTCCAGGGCGGGAAGAAGATCCGTCTGACCCAGCCCCAGCAGCTGATGGCGGAGAGCAGAAAGATCATCGAGGAGGCGTATGCCGGAGACATCATCGGCGTATTTGATCCGGGTATTTTCTCCA
>NZ_JAXXBR010000094.1:0-12823 GCF_037242085.1 Alitiscatomonas sp.
GACTTAAATGGAGATATAAAAAGATGATTAAAGTATTATTCATTTGCCACGGCAACATCTGCCGCTCCCCTATGGCAGAGTTCGTTTTAAAGGATATGGTATCCAGGCGGGGCATGGCCGATCAATTTGAGATCGCGTCGGCGGCCACCAGCACAGAAGAAATATGGAATGGGGTAGGAAATCCGGTTTATCCGCCGGCAAGAGAGGAACTGGCAAAGCACGGGATCCGCTGCGACGGCAAGCGGGCCGTCCAGCTAAAGGCGGCGGATTATGACCATTATGATTATCTCATCGGCATGGATTCCATGAACATCAGAAATATAGAACGCATGACCGGGCACCGCAGCGGGGATAAGATCAGAAAGCTGCTTGAGTTTGCAGGTTCCACGGCAGATTGCCGGGATCCCTGGTATTCCGGGGCGTTTGATGAAACGTACAGGGATGTGGTCACTGGATGTACGGCATTCCTGGAATATCTGGAAAGAGAGGGCAGGATCTGATGGAAGATCCTGCTTTTGACCAGAGGAAGGCCTGCTTTCCTGATTGAAAAGAAAACAGCTGAGGAGGTTTGCGCGTATGAAATTGCTGCACCTTTCGGATCTCCATATTGGAAAGCGGGTATATGAGTTTTCCATGCTGGAGGATCAGAGGTATATTTTAGATGAGATTCTGGGGATCGTGGACCAGGAGAGGCCGGACGGCGTTCTCCTGGCCGGGGATATTTATGATAAGACCGTGCCGTCCGGGGAGGCAGTGCAGGTGCTGGACGGATTTCTGACGTCTCTGGCGGACCGGGGGATCCCGGTTTTTCTGATCAGCGGAAATCATGACTCTCCGGAACGGATCGCTTTTGGGGCAGAGATCATGAGCGGCCGCCGGGTGTATGTATCTCCGGTGTACGACGGAACAGGAAGGAACATTGTTATGGAGGACCAGTACGGTCCGGTGACCATATGGCTCCTTCCTTTTCTGAAGCCGGCGGCAGTCCGCCATGTGTTTCCGGACCAGGAGATCGGGACGTATGAGGAAGCGGTCCGGACGGCGGTGGATCACCTGGATGTGGATACGGGAACGCGGAACGTACTGGTGGCCCATCAGTTTGTGACGGGAGCCGTCCGGTGTGAGTCGGAAGAGGTTTCGGTGGGCGGCCTGGACCAGGTGGGCGTATCGGTGTTCGATTCCTTCGACTATGTGGCCCTGGGCCATATCCATGGTCCCCAGCATGTGGGACGGGAGACGGTGCGCTACTGCGGAACGCCGCTGAAATATTCATTCTCAGAGGCATCACAGGAGAAGTCAGTGACCGTGGTGGAGCTTTTTGAGAAGGGAAATATAAAGATCTCCCAGATCCCTTTAAAGCCGCTGCGGGACATGAGGAAGCTCCGGGGGACATATATGGAGGTGGCCAGCCGGGAATTTTACAGGGAGATGAACACAGAGGACTATGTCCAGATCACGCTCACGGACGAGGAGGACATTCCCGAAGGGATCCAGAAGCTGCGGGCAGTTTATCCGAACCTGATGCGGCTGGAGTATGACAACCGGAGGACCAGGGAGGACCGGGAGATGGAAGCTGGGGACCATGAGAAGGAGAAGACTCCCATGGAGCTTTTTGAAGAGTTTTATGAGCTTCAGAATAACCAGCCCATGAACCATGAGCAGAAGGAGCTGGCAGAATATATGATACAAAAAATACTCAGTGGGGAGGCGGGAGCATGAAGCCGGAAAAACTGATCATCAGTGCCTTTGGCCCTTACGCGGCGGAAACAGAGGTGGATTTCACAAAGCTGGGGGACGGCGGCCTGTATCTGATCACCGGAGATACCGGTGCAGGCAAGACGACGATCTTTGACGCTATCACCTTTGCGCTCTTCGGAGAGGCCAGCGGGGCCGTCCGGGAGGCCGGTATGTTCCAGAGTAAGTATGCAAAGGCCGGGACACCGACTTTTGTGGAGCTGACGTTTTTAAGCCATGGAAAGCGCTACCGGGTCCGCCGGAATCCCGAATACGTGCGTCCCAAGGAACGGGGCCAGGGTGTTACGACCCAGACGGCCAGGGCGGAGCTGTATTTTTATGACGGCAGGCAGCCTGTGACAAAGACGGGTGAGGTGACCCGGGCTGTGGAGCAGATCCTGGGCTTTAATTATGGGCAGTTCACCCAGATCGCCATGATCGCCCAGGGGGACTTTCAGAAGCTCCTTCTGGCAGATACGGCAGAGCGGGGAAAGATTTTCCGCCAGCTGTTCCATACGGAGCTTTTTTCTGACCTGCAGAACCGTCTCCGGGAGGAAAAAAATGCCTGTGATGCGGAATACAGGGAGATCCGCCGGAGCATTGCCCAGTCTCTGGATGGGGCGGACTGCTCGGGGGAGCCAGACCTGGAGGAACGGCTGTCGGAACTGAGGAAGGTGAAGTTTGAGGGCCAGGTGGAGGCAGGGCTGGAGCTTTTAAAGGCACTGACAGACCGGGGAAGTGGGCGTCTGAAAAATCTGGACGCCCGTCTGGAGAAGCTGGACGGCCAGATACGGGAGCAGGCCGCATACCTGGAGAAAGTGCGCCAGAATGGAAAAAGAAGGAAGGAGCTGGAGGAGAGGAAAAAGGAGAGAGAACAGTTCCTTCCGGTACTCCAGGCAGCGGCCGGCGCCTGGGAGGAGGCGAAAAGCTCCGGGGATGCAGTGCCGGAGCTGGACCGGATGATCCAGGAATGTACGGAATGGGAAAGGCAATATGGGGGCCTGGAACAGGATCAGTCCCGTCTGGCCGGTCTGGACCGGAGACGGGAGGAGGAAGCCGGGGGACTGGAACGCCTTCTGAAAAGGCAGGCGGAGCTGGACCAGGAGCTTCTGGCTGAAAAAAGGGAGATCCGTTCACTCTCTGAAGCAGATGGAGAACGGGAACGTCTGCTGGGACGTCAGACAGGACTCCAGAACAGAAGGAACGGACTGGAGGGGAAATTTTCCCAGTGGAAGGAGGTCCGGGAGCAGCTTGCCGGGAACCGGGAGCGGCTTTCAAGGCTTTTGGAGCAGGAGGCCGGAGAGCGGGAAAGAAAGGATGCCCTGGAGCAGAGCCTTCTGGAAATGGAGGGAGCAGAGACCAGGGAGCAGGCCATGGTCCATGAGGCAGAACGCTGCACAGAGCAGAGGCGGAAGCTGGATCTTCTGGACCGGGGCATCCGGGACGGGAAGGAAAGGCTGTGCCGGGCAGAGGATTCCTGGAAGCAGGCTGGGGAGCAGTGGAAGGCTGCCCAGGCGGATCAATCTGCCCTAAAGGAGATGGGAAAAAGGCTCCATGAAACGGAACTTTCACTGGCAGCCTGGAAGCAGGAGGAGCTGAGGCTGACGGAGAGGCTGGCTTCAGTGAAGCAGTTTTATGGAAGGATGGAAAAGCTGGACGTCATGTTCCAGGAGCTGGAGCGGGCCCAGAAGGAGTATGAGCAGGCGGCTGCCGTTCATGGAAGAGTCCAGGAGGATCTCGGGATCATGGAGCAGCTTTTTTATGACGCCCAGGCAGGGCTTCTGGCCAGAAATCTGACAGAGGGAGAGAAATGTCCGGTCTGTGGTTCTGTCCACCATCCGGAACCGGCCAGGCTTTTAACGGGAGCGCCCGAAAAGCCAGAGCTGGACAGGAAAAAGAAGGAGGCGGACCGGGTCAGACAGGCCATGATCGAGGCCAGCGCGGCGGCCATGCAGGGCGGCCTGCGGCTTCGGGAAGAGGAGGAGAGCCTGAGGGCAGAGGCAGGGGAGCTGTTTGACATGGCCATATCCTGCGAAGACCGGGAATGGAGGACGTTTTTCCAGAGCCGGGCAGTCGCAGAGATCAAGGCTGCAGAGACAGCGCTGGATGCAGGGAAGGAGCAGGCGGGAGCCATGATCCAGCTCCTGGAGCAGAAATCCAGGGTGGAACAGGAGAATGCCAGGCTGGAGACCACGCTTCCAGAGCTCCAGAAGGCAGAGGAAAGGGCCAGGGAGACTGTGACGGCTGCGGAAACGGCACTTTCGGGCCTTCGTGACCAGCGAAAGAGCTTCCTGGAGGAGCTGGGGCTTCCAGACAACGGGGAGGCTTTTGAGGAACTGTCCCGGCGGTGCAGGGAGAAAACGGATGCGCTTTTAAAGGCCCGGGAGGAAACCGCCTGTTGCCGGAGGCTTCGGGAGGAGCGCCTGGAGCTCCAGAAGCGGCTGGAGGCTGTCCAGAGGGAGCTGGCAGAAAAACAGCAGGAGGAGTCTGCCGGCATGGGCCGGCTGGAGGCATTGGAGGATCAGATCCAGGAGGAGCTGGAGCTTCAGGGGACCGAAGCCGGTCTGAAATCTGGGAAAGCGATGGAAAACGAGCTGGAGGAGCTGGATGCGGCGCTTTCAAAGATCCAGGCGGAGCTGGAGGTGAACCGGAAAAAGCTGCTGCGGAGAGAGCAGCTGGAAAAGGCGGCAGAGGAAACGGAACGGCTGTCTGGAGACTGTCAGAAACAGGCCGGGGATAAGATGCTCCTTCTGGCCCGTATGGATGCGGAGCGGGCTGGTCTTCTGGGCTCCATAGAGGAGAAAAAGGCGGTTCTGGGAGCTCTTACCAGGGAGGAAAACCGGAGAAGGGAAGAGGCAGCCCGGGAAAAGAAGCGGGCTGTATCGGAACAGACCGCAGAGGCAGAACGGGCATATCTGGAATGTATGCAGAAGGATGCCGGCCTCCGGGAAGCAATAGCAGCCCTGGAGGGACAGACGGATCCCATGGTCACGGAGAGCGAGGCAGACGCCGCAGAGGCACTGGGACAGAAGGAGAGGGAAAGAGAGGAAGCCCGGGAAGAAAGGACCAGGCAGTATGCGGAATATGAGAACAACCGCCGGATCTATGACGCCGTTTTAAAAAGCCGGGACGCCATGGTGAAGGCAGAGAGACGCTACATCTGGGTGAAAGCCCTTTCGGATACGGCCAATGGGAATCTGGCCCAGAAGCATAAGATCGAGCTGGAGACGTACGTGCAGATGGCGTACTTTGACAGGATCCTCCGGAAGGCCAATGTGCGGCTCATGACCATGACCGGCGGCCAGTATGAGCTGGTGCGGAAAAAGGACCAGGACACCAGGCAGGGAAAGGTGGGGCTGGATCTGAATGTGACCGATCATTATAACGGAAGCCAGCGCAGTGTGAAGACGCTTTCCGGCGGAGAGTCGTTCATGGCGTCCCTTTCTCTGGCCCTGGGGCTTTCTGATGAGATCCAGGCCAGGGCCGGAGGGATCCAGCTGGATGCCATGTTCGTAGACGAGGGTTTTGGTTCCCTGGATGAGGAGGCCTTAAACCAGGCGGTGAAGGTATTAAACGGTCTGGCCGGAGGAAACCGTATGGTGGGGATCATTTCCCATGTGGCGGAGCTAAAGGAACGGATCGACAGGAAGATCGTTGTGAAAAAGGACCGGACCGGAGGCGGGGGTGGAAGCAGGATTGAGGTGGGGTGAAGGCCATGCGGGGGTGCAGGTCCCGGAACGGGTCAGGAAATCCGGGCTGGTTTCGGGGCCGGGTACATCCAGGGCCTCCGGAAATCTGCTAAGGGCATGATCCGGCATGGACAACTCGCTCCGCTCAGACAGGTCCATGCCGGACCATAACGCAGCTTCCCGCAGGCCGGGATGTGCCAGGGCCCCTGCAAATGCCCGGCTTTCCTGGCCCGTTCCGGGCGGCAGAGACGCTGGCTGTGTGAGGGAGGGAAAGGAAAAGGGATAGAGAGAAGCCGCAGAAGGGGCCAGTGTGGCGAGGCTTTCTGCGGCTTTCGTTGTGTGCTTTTGGCGTGCTTCCGGTGCCTTTGGGTTTTGGGGCTTCCGGGAGGTTTTTGGTTTACATGAAGATGTATTTCAGGATGAAGAGCAGCGCCAGGACGTACATCATGGGGCTGATCTTTTTTGCCCTGCCGGTGACGGCGTTGACGGCCACATAGGAGATAACTCCCATGGAGATGCCTTCGGAGATGCTGTAAAAGAACGGCATGGCAGCGATGCAGATGAAGGCGGGGATGCCCTGGCCGGGATCCTTAAAGTCGATGTCGCTGACCGCGCCCACCATGTAGAAGCCTACGACGATGAGGGCCGGGGCCGTGGCGAAGGACGGGATCGCCAGGAAGACCGGGGACAGCAGCAGGGACAGGAGGAACAGCACGGCGGTGGTCAGGGAGGTAAGTCCGGTGCGGCCGCCCTCGGATACGCCGGAGGCGCTTTCTACGAAGGTGGTGACTGTGGAGGTACCTAACATGGCTCCGGCGGTGGTGCCGATGGCGTCTGCCATGAGCGCGCCCTTGATCCGGGGGAGCTTTCCGTCTTTGTCCAGCATATCGGCCTTGGAGGCCACGCCGATCAGTGTTCCTATCGTATCAAAAATATCTACAAACAGGAATGCAAAGATAATTACGGCAAATTCCAGGAGCGGCACCCCGTCCAGGCTGAACTTACAGAAGATCGGAGCCAGGCTGGGGATGGAGATCCCGTTGGAGAAATCCGGAAGCAGGCTGTAAAAGCCCAGGTCCGGGTTGGGTACGTAAAGTCCGGCAAACTGGCAGATCACGCCAAGTCCCCAAGTGATCAGGATCCCCCAGAGGATATTGCCCTTGATGTTTTTTACCACCAGGACAGCAGTGATGATCACGCCGATGATGGCCAGCAGGACAGTGATCCCGGCGTCGCTCATGGAGGCGGTCAGTCCCTCTGCCAGGGTCTCGTTATAGCCCTTCAGGGAGAACAGGCCCACCAGGGTGGAGCCGCCGATGACGATCTTCGCGTTCTGCAAGCCGATGAAGGCGATGAACAGGCCGATGCCCACGCTGACGGCCTTTTTCAGGTTGAAGGGGATGGCGTTGAAGATAGCCTCCCGGATATTGAACAGGGACAGAAGGATGAAGATCAGCCCCTCTGCCAGGACGGCTGCCAGAGCCACCTGCCAGGAATAGCCCATGCCCAGGACTACCGTATAGGCAAAGTAGGCGTTTAAGCCCATGCCGGGTGCCAGGGCAAAGGGGTAGTTGGCAAACAGGGCCATGCACAGGGTTCCCAGGAAGGAAGCGATGGCGGTGGCGGAAAAGACGGCCCCATGGTCCATTCCGGCAGCGGAAAGGATGTTGGGGTTTACAGCAAGGATGTAGGCCATGGTCATGAACGAGGTGACTCCGGCCATGACCTCCGTTTTTACGTCGGTGTGATTTTCTTTTAAGTGAAAGATTCTGTCAAGATTCATGATATCCTCCGGTCATTAATTCATATACGTCATCATAAAGGCAGCAACGATCTCCATTCCCATATGAAGATCCTTTACGTTCAGGAACTCCTCACGGGTGTGAGCGCCGGTTCCCATATGTCCGCCAAAGCAGAGGGAGGGAACGCCGGTGGAAAGCGGGATGTTGCAGTCGGTGGAGCCGGATTCGCATTCCACGCGCTTTCCGGTGAAGGCCTCGATGATGTCTAAGGCTTTGTTCACCAGGGCATCCTGTTTTTCCTGGTCCACGTCTCCGGTGCAGGGACGCTCTCCAAGGAGCTCCAGATCCACGGAAACCTTATCCATGTTTCTGTATGCGTCCACAACGGACAGGAAGTATTTGTTCATGGCCGCCAGGCTTTCGCGCACGTCGGAACGGTATTCAAACCGCATCTCTGCGTACTGGGCGATGGTGTTGATTGATGTGCCTCCGGTGATGGTGCCCACGTTGTAGGTGCTTTTTCCCGGCGCCGGAACCTTATAGGAATAAAGGGTATCGATCATGGAGGACAGTACCTGGATGGCGTTCAGGTTGCCGAATTTTCCATAAGAGTGGCCGCCCTCGGTATGTACGCCCACACGGTAGCGCAGGGAGCCCACAGCGCCGGTGACCACGGAATCGTAGGAGCCGTCCAGAGCCACATGGACAGCGATCTTTCCCTCATAGTCCTTCATTAACTGGCGTACGCCCTTCAGATTCCCAAGTCCCTCTTCTCCGGAGCTGGCAACGAAGAGGATGCCGCATTTGGGAACATAGTTGTTTTTGGTGAACCATGCGGCTAAAAGCATCATAATGGCCAGATTGGATGTATTGTCGCCCACACCGGGACACCGCATGATGTCGCCGTCATAGACCACATCAAAAGGCTCCATATCCGGGAAGACCGTATCGGAATGGGCAGTGAAGGCCAGAAGGTCCTTCTGGGACTCGCAGTGGAACGGGTAGATCACGTTTAAGGCGCTGTCGATGTAAGAGCCTTTGCAGCCCTCTTTTTCAAACCAGTCCCGGATAAACTCCGCACGAAGCTCCTCATGGTTGGATGGGGCCGGGATGCGGCATAAGGTGTCCAGAAGTTTTACCAGTGTGTCCTGGTTCTGGGCGATGTAGTCCTTCAGTTCCTTTGGCAGAAATTCGTTCATGTTGTAACCCTCCTGATTGTATTTGATATGGGGAAGGATCTTCCCCTCTGCTTCCAGACGGCTCTGCACCTGCCGTCCGGCGGCATGAGATCTATAAAACGGTCCGCCAGGTCCGAGGGCCTGGCGGACCGTCATAAGAAAACGCAGAAAACTGCTATTTCTTATCCTCCTGGACTGGTTCGCACGTCAGCTCGATCCCCAGCTTTTTAAAGATATTGGTGTCCACATCCGACAAAAGGACAGAGGTATGGACCTGGCAGCCTCTGAGCTTTGGAAGCTGTTCCAGGGCTGTTCTGGCATTCTGGTCCGTGGCGGCGCAGGTGGACAGTGCAATGAGGACCTCATCGGTGTGGAGCCTGGGATTGGTGCTTCCAAGATACCGGACCTTCAGCTCCTGGATGGGCGCAATGGATTCGGGCGAGATGAGATCCAGGTCATGGTCGATGCCGCCCAGCTCCTTGATGGCATTTAAAAGAACGGCAGCGGAAGCCCCGAGGAGCTCCTTGGTCTTTCCAAGGACGATCTTTCCGTCAGGCAGCTCCAGGGCTGCGGCCGGAGCGCCCAGGGATCTGGCCAGGGAGAGGGCGGCCGGGACTACTGGACGGTCCTCGGTGGTGATCTTTGCCTGCTTCATGATCAGCTCGATCTTATAGGCCTCGCTCCGGGCGGATTCATCGTCCACGATCTTTCCCAGGGCCTGGTAATAGCGGCGGATGATCTCCTGGCGGGATGCCTCCCGGCAGGCCTCGTCGTCCATGATGCAGAAGCCGTTCATGTTGACGCCCATATCCGTGGGGGATTTATAGGGGCACTCTCCGAAGATCCCTTCAAAGATGGCGCTTAAGACAGGGAAGATCTCCACATCCCGGTTGTAGTTTACCGTGGTGGTACCATAGGCCTCCAGATGGAAGGGGTCGATCATGTTCACGTCGTTGAGATCGGCCGTGGCCGCCTCATAGGCCAGGTTCACCGGATGCTTTAATGGAAGATTCCAGACAGGGAAGGTCTCAAATTTCGCATAGCCGGCCTTGATGCCCCGCTTATTTTCATGATAGAGCTGGGAAAGGCAGGTGGCCATTTTCCCGCTTCCAGGACCGGGAGCCGTTACCACCACCAGAGGCCGTTCTGTCTCGATATAGTCGTTTTTTCCAAAGCCGTCGTCGCTGACGATCAGGGGGATATTGCTGGGATAGCCGTCGATGGTGTAGTGGCGGTATACCCGGATCCCCATTTTTTCCAGCTTTGTCTTAAACTGGAGGATGGCCGGCTGGTCGGAGTAGTGGGTGATGACTACGCTTCCCACATAGAGCCCCCGGTCCGTAAAGGCGTGGATGAGCCGCAGAACGTCCACATCGTAGGTGATGCCCAGATCGTAGCGGATCTTGTTTTTCGTGATATCGGCGGCGCTGACGGCAATGATGATCTCCGCCTGATCGGAAAGCTGCATCAGCATCCGCAGCTTACTGTCGGGCTCAAAGCCCGGAAGCACCCGGGAGGCATGGTAGTCGTCAAAAAGCTTTCCACCGAATTCCAGGTACAGTTTATCTCCAAACTGGCTGATCCGCTCACGGATGTGATCGGACTGCATGGCCAGATATTTGTTGTTGTCAAATCCTAGTTTTCTCATGTTTCTTTATGCTCCTCCTCCTGTGATCTGCCATAGATTTTCACATACATTCCTATTATCGTACAAAAAGGAGGTTTTGAACAGAGGTTTTTTGAATTTTTTTCTTTCCTAAATGCCCATACTTATGTTAGTATAGAGATAACGGAAAAAAATACGCAGAAAGCTGCTTGTGAAAAGGAACGATACGATGAAAAAATGGTTATTTGCATTTTCCATGGCCGGTCTTCTGGCCCTGACCGGCTGCTCCAGGCCTGCACCGGAGGAAGAGACCGGTCCGGCGGAGACAGAAACCGTGGAGGAGGCTCCTGTTGAGGAGGAGACCAGCGGGATCAAGGTCATTGAAAATGTGGGACCGGATAAAAACAGGACTGTATCCTTAAGGATCGTGGATGAGAACAATCCGGCGCTGCCTGGAAGGGAAGCCGTGAAGGTACGTGGGATCTATATTTCCGGCCCTATGGCTGGAAGTACGGAGCTGTTCCAGAATATTTTAGACAGCGCCGCCGGGACGGAGATCAATACGGTGGTCATTGACTTTAAGGATGACCAGGGCCGGATCACCTGTCCGGTGGATTCGCCGGTGGCATCGGAGATCGGCGCCTGCCGTCCCTATGTCCAGGATATGAAGGAACTCATCGCATCTTTGAAGGAACGGGGCCTGTATGTGATCGCCCGGGTGGTGGCCTTCAGGGATCCCTGGCTGGCGGAGAAAAAGCCGGAGTGGAGCCTGCATCTGGCTGATGGAAGCCTTTACAGGGACCGGCAGGGGATGGCCTGGGTGGATCCTTACCGGAAGGAGGTCTGGGACTACCTGGTGGAGGTGGGAACGGAAGCAAAGGAGGCCGGCTTCGACGAGGTCCAGTTCGATTACATCCGGTTTTCCACCGAGGGGACCATGAGGGATGTGGTCTTTGACGAGGCGGTGACCGGCGGGCGCAGCAAGACCGACGTGATCACGGAATTTGTAAAGTATGCCTATGAAAATCTGGCTTCCCAGGGGCTTTTTGTGTCCGCCGATGTATTTGGAACGATCATCGGCAGCGACATCGACGCCCAGGCCGTGGGCCAGGTCTATACGGAGATGGCCAAGCATCTGGATTATATCTGTCCCATGATCTACCCGTCCCATTACGGGCCGGGGAATTTTGGCCTGGAGCATCCGGATACCATGCCCTATGAAACTGTGCTGGAGGCGCTTAAAAAGTCCCAGATGGTCATGGACCAGGCGGCGGAGGCCGACGGCCATGTGAGCAGCCAGGCCATTGTCCGGCCCTGGCTCCAGGATTTCACAGCCTCGTACCTGGGGGAAGGAAACTATATCCCCTATGGATATAAGGAGGTCCAGAGGCAGATCCAGGCCGTAAAGGACGCCGGCTACGATGAGTGGATGCTGTGGAGTGCCGCCAACCGGTATCATTTTAAGGAAGAGGCCCAGTAGGGAGGAGCAGATGGAGCAGAGAAGATTACCGGCGCCGGGAGAGTTTTACCGGCACTTTAAAAATAAGATGTATCAGATCGTGGCTGTTGCCTCCCACTCCGAAACGGGAGAGGCCATGGTGGTCTACCAGGCTCTTTACGGGGATTTTAAGGTCTGGGTCCGGCCCCTGTCCATGTTCATGGAAGAGGTGGACCGGGAAAAATATCCGGATGCAGACCAGGATTACCGGTTTGAGCGGGTGACGGAGCCGGGATGCCGGATGGGTGACGGACCGGGGATCCAGGCCGGGGAAGAACCTGAGGAGGAGAAGCCCATGAATCCCCATCTCCTGGAGTTTTTTGACGCCATGGATGTGAGGGATTACGATAAGATGCTGGAGGCTCTGGCCAGGCTTTCCCAGAAGGCGGGGCAGAAGGAAGTGGACGATATCTGTATGGTCCTGGATATCCGCCCCCAGGGGGATTCGGCGGCAGAGCAGATCTCCGGGATCCGCCAGCATGTGCGGATGCTGAAAAAATTTGATGGGGAGCGGCTGCGTTGACAGAGAAAGACGAGAACGGTTTTAATATAGAAGAGGAACTGAAAAAACTCCCAGCTTCGCCGGGAGTTTATATCATGCACGACAGGCATGACGAGATCATTTACGTGGGAAAGGCCATAAGCCTGAAAAACCGGGTGCGCCAGTATTTCCAGGAAAGCCGGAGCAAGACGGCCAAGATCGAAAAAATGGTGTCCCGGATCGCCCGGTTCGAGTATATCATTACGGATTCAGAGCTGGAGGCCCTGGTCCTGGAGTGCAATCTGATCAAGGAGCACCGTCCCAGGTACAACACCATGTTAAAGGATGACAAAACGTATCCTTATATCAAGGTGACCATGGACGAGGCCTTCCCCAGAGTCCTGTTTTCACGGACCATGAAGAAGGATAAGTGCCGGTATTTCGGCCCCTATACCAGTGCCGGGGCGGTGAAGGATACCATCGACCTGATCCATAAGCTGTGGAAGCTCCGTACCTGCACCAGGCGGCTCCCGCAGGATATAGGGAAGGAGCGGCCCTGCCTCAATTACCACATTAAGCAGTGCCAGGCTCCCTGCCAGGGGTATATTTCCCAGGAGGAATATGGAAAGGCTGTGGCCCAGACCCTGGATTTTTTAAACGGAAAATACGAGCCGGTCCTCTCCATGCTGGAGGAAAAGATGATGCAGGCCTCGGATGAGATGGATTTTGAAACGGCCATCGAATACCGGGAGCTTTTAAACAGCGTAAAGCAGGTGGCCCAGAAGCAGAAGATCACCAGCCAGAGCATGGAGGACCGGGACATCATTGCCATGGCCAGGGACAGTGAGGACGCGGTGGTCCAGGTGTTCTTTGTCCGGGACGGAAAGCTCATTGG